>JAJQAS010000107.1 GCA_021203685.1 Clostridiales bacterium
AGACAGAGGAACTGGAAGGACAGTCCGAATCGGAGGAAACGCTTGTTGAGGTCCCGGTTTCTGCGCGTACCTATGAAATTGTTGCGTCCGATCTGTCGTGGTCGGAAGCCCGCGAAGCTGCGGCTGACGCGGGTGGTCATCTGGCGACGATCACCTCGCAGGAGGAGTATGATGTCATCTGTGCCCTGGCCGAAGACAGTGGGTTGAAGTACCTGTGGTTAGGCGCTGCATTGACATCGGATGAGATGGAATGGGGCGAGGACGGCTGCTGGATCACCGGAGAGAGCTGGAGTTTCAGCGTCTGGTATCCTGGAGAGCCGAGCCTGGCCGACACCGATGGCACCCAGGAATTTTGCCTGTGCCTGTGGAATGCCGCCTATGATGAGGAAGATATCGGCTGGACCTTCAATGACCAGCGGGATAATCTGGTGGAGGATTTCCCATCTGTCAGCGGACAGGTCGGCTACGTCATCGAATTTGATGACGGGTACACAGCGCAGTAAAACACCATCAGGAAACCCGGCTTGAACATGACTTCAAGCCGGGTTTCCTTTTCTTAGAAAGTGGTTATCTACTTTACGCAGCCAAATTGGACCGCTCACCGTTCAATTTCAAATTGTAATACATCAAACGGTGTGATAGAATAAACAGGGAAGTAAAATCGGCAACGATGGGTTTCCAAATGCGAAGCGAGGGGCAAACTCGTTGGAATACATGTGTTTTCTGAATGCTGCCCAGACGGCTTCCCGACCCATTGAAATGACGAAAAGAAAAAGGAGAGAAAAAATGTTCAGCAGTATGTATTTTTACCTGATGGTCGTGGTCATCGTGTTCGCGTTAGGCGACCTGATCGCGCACTTTACGAAGGGCCGACTGTCCGGCATGATGATGGTCATGCTGATCTTTCTGGTGGGATTTCTGGCTGGGGTCTTTCCGGCGGACATCATCGACCAGGCAGGATTGACCAATCTGGCGAGCCTGGCCATTGCGATGGTGCTCTTTAACATGGGAACAGCCATCAATGTCAGGCAGTTGATCCGGGAATGGAAAACGGTTTTGATGGCGACGATCTGCATGATAACGTCCAGTCTGTTGCTGCTCGTTGCGGCGCCGATCATCGGGCTGGATACCGTCCTGGTGGGAATGCCGGTCATTAACGGCGGAGCCATGGCGACCTCGCTGATGACCGCAGCGGCAACGGAAAAGGGACTGACCACCGCAGCCGCTCTCTGCGCGGTGATTTATTCGGTGCAGAAGCTGGTCGGCGCGCCCATTGCCTCCGCCATGGGCCTGAAATATGCCAGAAAGCTGGCAGCGGAGTTCCGCACAGACCCGGAAGGGAAGCTGGCGGCGCTGAAAGCAAAACAGAGCAGCGTCTCATCCGACAAAATTCCTTTTTATGAAAAGCACAAGGAGTTGTACACGGCGAATCTAGACATTGCCATCGTATGCGTGGGTGGCTGGCTGGCCAGAAGTCTTGGCGGCTTAACGCCTGTCAACTACGCAGTGTGGGCGCTGGTGCTGGGGTCCCTGTCCGGGATCGGCGGCTTTGTGCCGCCGAAGCTGTTGCAGCGCGGTTCCTCCTACGGAATTCTGATGATCGCCATTTATGGCTCCATTATTCCCTCGCTGGCAGCGGTTTCCCTGTCTGACCTGGGCGCTATGGCGTTTCAGACAATCCTGCTCTTTGTGTTGGCGATTGCGGGCGTGGTGCTGGTCAGCTATGTGCTGCCCATCGGCAAACTCCTGGTGGGGGACAAAGACCTGGCCATGGGCATCGGCGTGGAGCAGTTCCTTGGTTTCCCCAGCAACGTCGTCATCTGCCGGGAGGTGGCGGAGGCAGTGGGCGAAACGCCAGAGGAAAAAATGTACATTGAGGATACGCTGAATGTGCCTTATGTAGTGGGCGGCATTACAGTGGTGACGATCCTGTCCGTCCTGATGGCGGGATTTGTGATCGGCCTGCTGTAAGGGCAAGCCATCAAAGCGAATGACGCGGACGAGTGTGAGAGAGGAAAGGAGCGGTTGCGATGCAAAAGCAGCAGTTTGACATACAGGAGATTTGTGATTATATCGACTCCAAAGAACGTGCCATGACGCAGCTCTGGGAGCAGATGGTGCGGATCGAAAGTCCATCCGCCAGGAAGGACGAGGTGAACCGCCTGGCGGCGCACCTGGACACTTATCTGGACGCCATGGGGTTGCAGACAAGAAAAGTCCCCTTTGAGGAGGCGGGTTCCAGCCTGGTGGCCCACACGGAGGAGGGGGAGCTTCCCGCCGTGGCGCTGATGGCGCACATGGATACAGTGCATCCGGTCGGTCGATTCGGGGCGGATGTCTTTCGCCGTGAGGGAGACAAAATTTATGGGCCGGGCGTCTATGACTGTAAGGGCGGCATCGCGGTGGCGATTCTGGTGATTTCTGCGTTGCAGCACTTTGGATATCGCAAAAGACAGCTTCGCCTGATTTTAAGCGGCGACGAGGAGGTTGCGCACAGCCTTTCCAATGGTGATGGCTGCCAGGTCTATGCGGACGCTGCCGCAGGTTGTGCGGCGGCCTTCAACTGCGAGAGTGGGCTGTTGAACGGAGATGTGATCTGCCGTCGCAAGGGCGGTGGGATCGTAACCATCGGGGTTCACGGTGTCTCCGCCCATGCGGGCAAGGAGCCGGAGAAGGGAGCCAGCGCGATCCGCGAGGCGGCCCGCAAGATTTTAAAAATCGAGGAATTGTCCGATCCGAGCAAGGTGCTGTATAACTGCGGCGTCGTGAAGGGAGGCACCTCCAGCAACGCCATCCCCGACCTGTGCGAACTGACAGTGGGGATTCGCTTTCCAACCAATCAGGATCTGGACGACGCGATGGAAACGTTACAAAAAATCTGCGATGACAATGCGGACCCTCGCATTCACGCAAAGATAGAGAGGACAACCATCTTCAAGGCTATGGAGCCGGTGACAGGTACCGAGCAACTGCTGCACCTGTATCAGGACGCCTGTGAACAGTTAGGATTTTCCCGGCCCCAGCCGGTGTACTCCGGTGGCTGTTCCGATGCTGCCTATGTCACGATGTTGGGGATTCCTGTCCTCTGCGGCGTGGGGGTGCGGGGCGACGCCAGCCACACCATCAACGAGTATGCCGTAGCGTCGTCCCTGACGGAGCAGGCGAAAAAAATCGTGCTGACGATTTTGCGTATGGAAAATGCCAGCTTTGCGGCAACACGGCTCCCTTTATAGGAAAAAATGGGGAACCATATCTTGAGGTACATCATGTAGTTTGGCTTTCACGAGGCGGAGCAGATAGTCTTGATAATACAGTCGCTCTTTGTCCAAATTGTCATGCCAGGGTGCATATACTTGATGCACAAGAAGACATCGAACAATTGAAGGGATGTGTTGATAGCCAATGTTAGACGCGGAGAGGACATCATCGACCTTCTCCGCCACATCTTGGAGATACGGCCCCATCCAATCGCAAAGAATCTCCAAGAGGTAAAAAATGGGGTAAAACGAAAAATCCGCTCGTAGAGTTTGAACTTTACGAACGGGTTTTCCATTAAAACAAAGAAATTCCCGTTGATTCAAGAACAAATCAACGGGAATCAGTTGGTACACCCGAAGGGACTCGAACCCCCACCATTCAGAACCGGAATCTGACGCTCTATCCATTGAACTACGGGTGCATCTCTCCAACGGGATTTATTATAACAGCCTTCCCCCCGATTGTAAAGCTTTTTTTCGGAAAAGTGGCCTGTTTTTTTCGCAAATTTTCTTCCTGCGGTTGTGCAACTTTCAGAAGTGTGCTACAATATCTTTTAATTCCGGCAGAAACAAGCAGGGAGGGGAACCAGTATGAAACAGACCGTTCGGGTCGTCAACCTGGAGGCGGGAATGCCCACTGTGGACCAGGCGCTCCGCCGCCTCAGCGGCGAGCTGTATACCAGCCGCCGCATGGGCTGTCAGGCGGTCAAGCTGATTCACGGCTACGGCAGCTCCGGCAAAGGCGGCAAAATTCGGGTCGCCATCCGCCGGGAGCTGGGCGGACAGAAGCTGCGTGGACAAATCAAAGATTACATCCCCGGCGAAGAGTTTTCCATCTTCAACAGCGCCACCCTCCAGGCGTTTTCCCTGGCGGAGGACCTGCGGAACGACAAAGACCTGGACCGGTACAACAACGGGGTCACGTTTGTTCTTCTGTGAGACAGCGCGGCAAACTGGCGATTGCCAGTGACAAAAACGGGACCGGGTACATACCCGGCCCCGTATTATGCTGTTATGGGAGGAAAATCCTGTGCCGCACAGTGATTCTTAATCCTGATGGTAAGTAGCCAGATAGTCGCCGATGCGGCCCAGGGCAGCGGTGATTTCCTCCGGCTTGGGGAGCATGACCAGACGGAAGTGATCCGGCTCCGGCCAGTCGAATCCGCTGCCGGGGACGAACAGCACCTGGGTGTTATGCAGGATGTCCATAGCGAATTCCTTGTCGTTGGTGATCTTGAACTTTTTGGTGTCGATCTTGGGGAAGAGGTAGAAGGCGGCGTGGTTTTTCACATAGGTGATGCCGGGAATTTTGTCCAGGGCCTTGCAGGTGGCCTCCCGCTGCTCATAGAGGCGGCCGCCGGGGACCATCATGGCCTCGGTGCTCTCCGGGTCGTTGAGGGCGGCGGGGATGACCAGCTGGGTCAGGGCGTTGCCGCAAAGCCGCATGGCGGCGATCTTCTGGATGGCTTCGGTGGCGAGCACGGTGAAGCTCTCCGGGCCGGTGATGACCATCCAGCCGCAGCGGAAGCCGCAGACGATGTGGGACTTGGAGAGGCCGTTGAAGGTGATGACCGGCAGATCCGGGGCCAGCTCTGCGGTGGAGCGGTGAACGACGCCGTCCATCAGCAGGCGGTCATAGATCTCATCGGACAGAACGAACAGGTTGTTCTCCCGGGCGATTTGGGCGAGACCAAGGATGACCTCGTCGGGATAGACCGCGCCGGTGGGGTTGTTGGGGTTGATGAGCAGCAATGCCTTGGTCTTGGGGGTGATTTTGCTACGGATGTCGTCCAGGTCGGGATACCAGTTGGACTTCTCGTCGCAGGTGTAGAACACCGGGGTGGCCTCGGACAGATACACCAGGTTGGTCCACAGGGAATAGCTGGGGGAGGGGACCAGGATCTCGTCGCCCACGTCGAACAGGGCGGTGGCCACCATGTTGGCAACCTCGCTGACGCCGTTGCCCACGAAAATGCGGTCCATGGACACGCCGGTGAGGTTCTTCTTGGTGGTGTGGTAGTCGTAGATGGCCTGCCGGGCCTCCGGCATACCTTTCAGGTCGCAGTATCCAACAGCCTTGTCCACGTTGTCCAACAGAGCGGCGCGCAGACTGTCGGGCATACGGAAGCCGAAGGTGGCGGGATTGCCGGTGTTCAGCTTCATGACCGGGATGCCCCGTGCGGTCATGGCGTTGGCCTCAACAAACAACGGGCCGCGGATATCGGAGTGGACGGGCGCCATTCTGGCTGCTACTTTAAATTCGCTCATATGATCTCTCCTTACTGACCTAAAAAATCGTCTTTTTCTTGAAAGAGCCGCCGCCAGTGGACAAGCCGCAGGATGCAGAAACCCTTACATTGATTTATATTATAAAGTCTGTTAAAAGAAATGTCAACATGCTGACGCGCTTTTTCACGAAAATTGCTTTCGCCGTGACCAGTAAATTGGATATTTTGACGACCGAAACAGTCGGACTGACGAAAGATTTACAAAGACGTTTTCTGACGGAGGGGGAACAAACCGGCATAGGTGTTGCCTAAAAAGGCTGTTCGCAGCGCGAAAAGTGTGGTATAATACCGGTTACAAAACGTAGCGCGCCTGGTTGCGCACTGGAAAGGGGCTTTTTAGTATGTCGAAACTCACCACCGGCACTTATGAAAAATACGGCGTCACCTACGGGACCATCACTCTCACCGACGGCGACTGCACCTGGACCATCACCATCGGCTGATTTTGTACATACTTTGTTCCTTTCCGGGGAAACCTGATTGTATCCAAAGGAAAGGAACTGACCCATATGGATATGACAAATCAGGAGTTTGGCCAGCTGGTCAACCGCAAAAGTGCCCCCTCCCCCCTGGGGAAGAACCTCTGTCTGGCCTTTCTGGTGGGCGGGGGCATCTGCTGTGTGGGGCAGGCCCTCCAACTGTTCTGGCAGAGCTTTGGCCTGAACCAGCAGGATGCGGGGACCTGCGTCACCATCTCACTGATTTTCCTCTCCGCCCTGTTCACAGGGCTGAACGTCTACGACAAGCTGGCCAAGCACGCCGGAGCGGGAACGCTGGTGCCGGTGACGGGCTTCGCCAACTCCATCGTCAGCCCGGCCATGGAGTTCAAGAGCGAGGGCTTCATCACCGGCATGGCCGCCAAGATGTTCACCATCGCCGGGCCGGTACTGGTGTTCGGCATTGGCTCCAGCGTCCTCTACGGGGTGCTGCTGGCGCTGTTCCGTTGAGCTGTTAGCTATTCGTTTTGGCTTTATTGATGATTCCGTTGAATCAGCTTAATCGGCGGTTTTGCCCCGTTTGGTACAAGTTCTTCATGGAGAACTACAATTTGGTAACTGACCACCCCTCTTGCCTCCCCTGAAAGGGGAGGAGGGCCGCCGCCTTTAGGCGGTGGCGGAGGGGTTTCTAACGCAGGGCTGAGTAAAAGGGATAACCAAAGACGCTAACAGCCAATGGCTTTTTTCAGAAACGAGGCAATTTATGTACTTATTCGACCTGGACGGCACCCTGATCGACTCCGCCGGAGTGTGGCGAAAAATTGACGTGGACTTTCTTGCCAGCCGGGGCTTCCCCTGGACCGAGGAATACAACCAGGTGGTCATCCACAGCATTTTTCCCCTGGCCGCCCAGTTCACAAAGGAATACTGCCACATCCCCGACTCCGTGGAAGACATCATAGAGGAGTGGCGGCGCATGGCCCTGACGGAGTACCGGGACAACATCCCCCTGAAACCTCATGTCCGGGCCTTTCTGGACCAGTGCGCGGGGGAGGGGAGGACCATGGCCATTTACACCTCCTGTGATCCGGTGCTGTGTCAGGCTGCACTGCATCACCACGGCATTGCGCATTATTTCGCCCAGATCGTCTACGCCAGCGACCTGGGCATGGAGAAGCGTTCTCCCGCCGCTTTCGCCGCCGCGCTGGAGCGGCTGGGCGTCCGGCCGGAGGACTGCCGGTTCTTTGATGACTCCCCCGTCTCCTGCGCCGGGGCCAAGGCCGCAGGGATGACTGTCACCGGCGTCTACGACTCCCTCTTCGCCGCCCGGGAGGAGGAGATGCGGCGGCTGTGCCACGCCTACATCCGGGATTTTTCCGAACTGCTGACCCAGATGGAGGGGTAACACACAACGCCAGTTTTGCCGCCCATTTTTCCATATACTTTTCCCTTCGTTTCAGTATAATGAGAACCATTCAGACGGCAAATCGACCCGCCGCCAGGAAAACGGGGGATTTTTTATGTCGATCGTATTCAACAAAACCAAATGGACCTTTACGCTCCAGACACGCAATTCCTCTTATCAGCTGCAAATCGGAAATCTGAACTACTTAATGCACCTCTATTACGGCCCGTCCCTGACGGACGAGGACCTGTCTTACCAAATCATGCAGTATGACCGGGGGTTCTCCGGCAACCCTTACGACTCCCGGTATCAGCGCACCTTCTCGCTGGATGCCCAGCCCCAGGAGTTTCCCACCCAGCAGCAGGGGGATTTCCGGGTGCCCTCCATCCAGGTGGTCAACGCCGACGGCAGCCGCGCCTTTGACGGGCGGTTCCAGTCCTACCAAATCAGCGATGGAAAGTATCGGCTGGAGAGTCTGCCCACTTGCTTCGCCACCGAGAATGACCACGTCCAGACCTTGGAAATTCTGCTGGAGGACGCCGTCAGCAAGGTGCAGGTGACGCTGCTCTACGCCGTCTTTGAGGAGGCGGACATCATCACTCGCGCCGTCAAAGTCACCAACGGCGGAGCGGGGACTATCCACCTCCAGCGCATTATGTCCGCCTGCCTGGACTTCCTCAACGGGGCGGGATACGACCTCATCAGCTTTCCCGGCCGGTACGGTCAGGAACGGCAGGTGGAGCGGCAAAAGCTGACCCACCACGTCCACACCATCCAGTCCGTCCGGGGCACCTCCTCCCACCAGCAGAACCCCTTCCTCATCCTCTGCGACCACGACGCCACCGAGGACTGCGGCGACTGCTACGGTATGGCCTTTCTGTACTCCGGCAGCTTTCTGGCGGAGGTGGAGCTGGACCAGTACGACCAGCTTCGGGTGCTGATGGGCATCCACCCCAAGCAGTTCGACTTCGCCCTGGCCCCCGGGGAGAGCTTCGAGGGGCCGGAGGTGCTGATGGTCTTCTCCCAGCAGGGACTGACCGGCCTCTCCCACCTGTACCACGATTTTTTCCGAACCAACCTCTGCAGGAGCAAGTATATGCGGGAGACCCGCCCCATCCTCATCAACACCTGGGAAGCCGCCTTCATGGACTTCGACGACCGGAAGCTGGTGGAGATCGCCAAATCCGCCCAGCAGCTTGGCGTGGATTTGCTGGTGATGGACGACGGCTGGTTCGGCAAGCGGGACGACGACAACTCCGGCCTGGGCGACTGGGTGGTGAACACCAATAAAATCAAATGCGGTCTGAACACCCTTGTGGAGCAGATCAACGACCTGGGGATGCAGTTCGGTATCTGGTTCGAGCCGGAGATGGTCTCCGAGGACTCCGACCTCTACCGCGCGCATCCGGACTGGGTGATGGAGATCCCCGGCCGCCACGCCGTCCGCAGCCGGAACCAGCTGGTGCTGGACCTGACCCGCCGGGACGTGCAGGATTACCTCATCCGCTCCGTGAACCAGGTGCTGGACAGCGCCAACATCGTCTATATGAAGTGGGACATCAACCGTTCCATCACCGACATCTGGTCCAACGCCCTGCCCCCGGAGCGGCAGGGAGAGGTCTACCACCGCTACGTGCTGGGCCTGTACCGGGTGATGGACCGCATCATCAACACCCACCCGGACATCCTCTTTGAAGGCTGCTCCGGCGGCGGCGGGCGGTACGACCCGGCCATGCTGACCTTCTACCCCCAGTATTGGGTGTCTGACAACACCAAGCCCCTGGACCGGCTCAAGCTCCACTACGGCACGTCCTTCCTCTATCCTGTCAGCTCCATGGGCGCGCACGTCTCCGAGTCCAGCCCCCATGTGCCGCTGAAAACCAAGGCGGTCATCTCCATGTGCGGCACCTTTGGCTACGAGCTGGACGCCACCCACCTCAACGCCGACGAGATCGCCGTCTGCCGGGAGCAGACAGAATTGTTCCGCACCTATTACCCCATCATTTTCTTCGGGGACTACTACCGGCTGTCCGACCCCTTCCAGCCGGGGAACTTCACCGCCTGGATGTCCGTGACCAAGGACCGCTCCGCCGCCCTGGTCAGCGTGGTCGTCACCAACCTGACGGTCAACGGCCCCCAGGAGTACCTGCATCTGAAAGGGCTGGACCCCAAACGCCGTTACCGGGTGGGAGACAGGAATCTGCTGCTCTCCGGCGCGGCGCTGATGCACGCCGGGCTGCCCATCCCCAGAGAGGTGCCGGAATTTTCCTCCATGCAGTTCCACCTAGAGGCAGTGGATTGACCCGCCCCTGAAAAAGAAGCAAAAAATACCTGACCTGGCTCATTTTTGCCCGGTCAGGTATTTTTAATGTGCAATTTGTATTTAGCAATTCCGGGTTTGAAACAGTATCCGCTGCGGAATGGCTTTTGGCAAACTCCGGCTGCGCAGCGAAATAACAGAAATGCGAAAGTGATATGGAAACGGCTAAAAATCCAGCTTAATTGCACATCGCTAATTGCTCATTATTTATTGTTTATTGCCCCAAACACCCTTCCTTCTCAGTTCTCGCACCGTCATACACGCGGCGTAGGCCGTGGCGGCCAGCTCCGCCACCCAGAAGGCGTACCAGGCGTACCCCACGCCGAACAGACGGGCCAACAGCCAGATCCCCGGCACCAGCAGGATGAACTGCCGGATGGCGGTGCCCAGCATATTCACCACGCCGTTTCCCAGGCCGGACAGGGAGTAGCCCAAAATCATGGTGGTGGAGGCGAAGGCAAAGGTGGGGGAGATGATGCGCAGGGCGGGGACGCCCAGGGCCAGCATGGTGTCGCTGGCGGAGAAGATGGACAGCAGCTGGGAGGGGAAGGCCCAGAAAATCACCGTCATCACCAGGGAGATGACCCAGGAGACGGGCAGGACGACTTTGAACAGCGCCAGGATGCGGTCCTTCCGGTCCGCGCCGTAGCTGTACCCCACGATGGGGATGGCGGCCTGGCCCAGGCCGTTCATGGGCATGAACAGGAAGTTTTGCAGTTTGTAATACACCCCGAAGAAGGCCACTGCCGTGGAGGAGTAGGAGATGAGGATGGCGTTGACCGCCGTTACCATGATGCTGCCCAGAGCCTGGGTAATGATGGTGGGCAGGCCCACGGTGTAAATTTGCCCCAGCACCTGGCCGTTGAACCGGAACCCCTTCAGGCTGACGTTGACCATGGGGTTGTGGAAGTGGTTGAGCAGGACGGCGGCGGCGCCGGAGGCCCACTGGCCGATGACGGTGGCGATGGCTGCCCCCCGGATGCCCATGGCGGGCAGACCCAGCAGACCGAAAATCAGGATGGGGTCGAGAATCAGGTTGGTCACCGCGCCGATGATGAGGGAGACCATGCTGTCAAAGGTGTTGCCCACGGACTGCAAAAACCGCTGGAACATGGTGCCAATGAAGGTACCCGCGCAGAACAGCATACAGATCCACAGGTACTGGCGGCAGTAGGCCCCGATGACAGCGTCAGAGGTGAACATCCCCACGAACCAGCCGGTGCAGGTCACGCCCAGCAGCAGGAACACCGCCATGCCTGCCAGGGCCAGCAGCATACCGGTGGTGGCGATGTTGGTGGTGCGCTCGTACTGCTTCGCGCCCACGCTGCGGGACAGCAGGGCGTTGATGCCCACGCTGGTGCCCACGGACACGGCGATCATCAAAATTTGCACCGGGTAGGCCAGGGAAACGGCGGTCAGCGCGTCCTCACCGATTTGGGCCACAAAGATGCTGTCCACGATGTTGTAAAGTGACTGCACCAGCAGCGAGATCATCAGGGGCAGTGACATATTCAATACCAGATGGGGCATTGGCATGGATTCCATTTTGTTGTTTTCTTTCATAACGTCTCCTTGTATCGTGACAGATAAAATACACCCGGCAAACGGTTTCGCTTTTTGACGCTGGTCCGTTACGCCGGGGATACCTTCTATTTTACTCCGTTTTCCCGTTTTTTCAACCTTTTTTTGTCCGCAGATTTTCCGGCTGCACTGAGCGGAATCGTGCAACTTCGGCAAAATTCTTCTGTAAAACCGTTTTATTTCATGAAATTTCACGGCAAAAGGCGATGAGAAACTGACATTTTTATATTGCAATTCTGGCGACTATTCGATA
>JAJQAS010000041.1 GCA_021203685.1 Clostridiales bacterium
CCACCACCGGCGAGGGATACGCCTCTGACTCCGTTACCCTGACCGCCAACAAGGGCCGGAACGGATACAGCTACCGCTGCAAGATCACCGATGCCAGCGGCAACGTGGTCTATTCTGACGCGGCGGTCCTGACCGTCACCACGCCTGAGGTCACCGACCCCATCACCGTCACCACCCAGCCCACCGACGTGACCGCCAACAAGGGCGACTCTGTCACCCTGACCGTGGAGGCCACCTCCAACCTGGGCGAGACCCTGACCTATCAGTGGCAGTACCAGACTGCCACCGGCAGCAAGTGGTACAACTGCACCGCCACCACCGGCGAGGGATACGCCTCTGACTCCGTTACCCTGACCGCCAACAAGGGCCGGAACGGGTACAAGTACCGCTGCAAGATCACCGATGAGAGCGGCAACGTGGTCTACACCGATGTCATCACGCTGACCGTGACCACCAACTAACCATCCTTCCCACCTCCGGGCCGGTGGCTCGGGGGTGGCCCCCTCACCCAGCATCCCCGCAGGGCGGCGCGGCGCAACGCGCCGCTGCCCCGGGAAAACACAGCGGTGGGCAGGTTCTTTTTGGGCCGCCCACCGCTTTTTTGTCGTTCTTCTCCTTCTGTCGCCCAGGCTCCAAAGTGGATCGCGGGCATCGCCCCGCCGATCCCCCGGCTGGGCAGGCGCCGGGGACGCCGTTCTTTCAGCGCGTCTCCCGGCGGTAAAAATGCCCCTCAAAAATGAAAAAAAGTGCTTTTTAGATGTTTATTTTGCATTATTTCGTTCGTTTTTGTTTCCATTTTCCGCTATATTCCGCTGGTTTCGTCATTTTTTTGCAATCCCCCTTGCATCTGATGCGCAAATATGATATAGTAAAGTACAGTTAAGTCCTTTGCAAATTTTATGTATGGTATTGGAAGGTAACGAGTATGACCGTTTTAGATGCTTTTTCCCTGCTGGGCGGCGTGGGGCTGTTCCTCTATGGCATGACGCTGATGTCTGCCGGCCTGCGCAACGCCGCAGGCGACAACCTGAGGCTGATTTTGGAAAAGGCCACCAGCAACCGGGTCATGGCGGTGCTGGTGGGTATTCTTGTTACCCTGATGATCCAAAGCTCCTCCGCCACCGACGCGATGGTCATCGGCTTCGTCAACTCCGGACTGATGACGCTGTCCCAGGCCATCGGCGTCATCATGGGCGCCAACATCGGCACCACCATTACCGCCCAGCTGACGGCGTTCAACCTGAGTTCCTACGCCCCGCTGATCCTCTTTGTAGGGGCGGTCATGTATCTGTTCTTTTCCAAGACCTTCGTCCGGGACGTTGGCTCCATCATCCTGGGCTTCGGTATGCTGTTTGTGGGCATCTCCATCATGAAGAGCGCCATCGCCCCTCTGTCGGAGTCGGAGGCATTCATCGACCTGATGTCCAACCTGCACAACCCCTTCCTGGCGATTTTGTTCGGCGTGGCCTTCACCGCCCTGCTGCAAAGCTCCTCCTCCTCTACGGTCATCTTCCAGGCGTTTGCCGTGCAGGGGATTTTGGATTACCAGACAGCCGTCTATCTGGTCATCGGCGCGGCGGTGGGTTCCGTCACCCCCAACCTGCTGGCCGCCCTCACCGCCAACCGCAACGGCAAACGCAGCGCCATTTTGAACCTGGTCTTTAACCTGATCCGCGCCGTGCTGCTGACCACGCTCATCACCGTCTTCCCGCAAATTTTGACGGCCATTCAGTCCCTGTCCCCCGACAACGTGGGCCGGCAGATCGCCAACACCCACACCATTTTCGCCATCATCGCCGTGGTGGTGGAGTTCGCCTTCGCCCCTATGATCGTCAAGCTGGCCCAGACCATCATCCCTGTTCTGCCGGAGGAGACCCGGAAGGCCCGGGAGCAGCAGCTCATTTACATCAACCACTTCACCAGCATCCCGGCGGCGGCGGCTCTGTCCAATGCCAAGCTGGAGATCGTCCGCATGGGCCACTTCGCCCTGCAAAACCTGAAGACCGCCATCGATTGCTTCTTTGCGGACGATTACGACCGCTTGAAGGAGGTCATCGACGGGGAGGACACCGTGGATTACCTGGACCACAATATCACCATGGCTCTGGTGGAACTGCACTCCTACCGTCTGTCCGACCGGGACCGCACCCGGCTGACCAAGCTGCTGCTGGACGTGGCAGACATCGAGCGCATCAGCGACTACGCGGTGAACCTGACCGAGTATTCAGAAAAGCTCCGGGACCGGAAGGGGACCATTTCCCAGCCAGGGTTGGACGACTTGCAGGAGATGGCACAGGCCACCCTGGACAGCGTCCAGTGCAGCCTGGAGGTCTTTGCAATGGACAGCTACGAGAACCTGTCCACGGTGGACGAGCTGGAGCAGAAGGTAGACCGTTTGCAGGATTCCTGCACCGCCCGCCACGTGGAGCGGCTGATGAACCGCCAGTGCGAAGCCTTCGGCGGCGTCATTTACTCCGACTTCGTCACCGACTTGGAGCGCTGCGCCGACCACGCCTACAACGTGGCCTACTCCCTCAGCGGACGGGAGGACGACGACGACGAGGTTTAATCCCATCATCCCAAAGACAAAATTGCCCGAACGCTGATTTTCACCTGCGTTCGGGCATTCTTATTGGTTCATTTTATCAGTATGAAAAATCACTTCGCCAGGTTGACGATGATCCTGCCCAGCGTCTCCTCCACGGTGCGGTTCAGGGCGGCCTCAGCCTCTGGGGCGGGGCGGCTCAGCCGGTCCTCTCCCAGCCTGCCGGACACCACCAGCAGGGCGGTGCCGGTGCGCTCCATCAGGGACATACAGCGGGTGAAGGCGGTGGCCTCCATGTCCACCACATCCGCGCCGGTGGCCTCCACCTCCGGCTGGTGGAGCAGCGCCCCCAAAATGCTGTCGGTGGAGAACACCGTCCGGGTGTTCAGTTTGGCCTCGGCCTTGATGGCGGCCTTGCTCAGCCACAGGATGCCCTTGGGGGGCGTGCGCCGCTCCTTGCCGAAGGTATCGTCCCCGCCCAGTTCCTCCTGGAGGTAGCGGGTGGCGCCGGTGCCGGAGATGGCCTTGTTGGGCACCACCAGGTCTCCGGCGGTCAGATCGTCCTTCGTGGCGCTGCAAAGGCCCAGGAACAAAATCTTGTCGCACTTGGTACAGGCCAGGCCCAGGCAGGCGTCCATAACGTTGCCCGCGCAGGGGCCAATGTGCAGCCAGAGAATTTGCTTCTCTCCGCAGCGGAGCAGGTAGGTGGCCAGGGTGTTGGTCTCCCGCTGGAACACCGTCTCCACCGGCTGGGCCGCCAGTACGTCCTCCGGCTTCCACATGGGGCTGATGACCGCCATGTCATACTGTCCATCCTTGGGCAGACCAAAGAGGTTCATCAATGCGTCGCCGCCGCCGGAGACCCGGCTCATGGCGGCGTTCAGTTTATCTGTAAATTTCATATCCATAATACATATCCTCCTATCCAAAAGGGTAGAAAAAGCCTGTCAGAGAGCAATTTCCCCCTGACAGGCACGATGGACTGAAAGCGTTAAACTACGTTCGTCACTCCCCCGCGAACAGCGGCGTGGAGAAGTACCGTTCGGCGGTGTCAGGCAGGATGGTGACCACCGTCTTGCCCTTGCCCAGCTTCTTTGCCAGCTGGATGGCCGCGGCCACGTTGGTGCCGCTGGAGATACCGCACATGAGGCCCTCCTTCCGGCACAGATCCCGCGCCGTGTCCAGGGCCTCCTGGTCCGTGACGATGTAAATGTCCTCATAGATGGACTGGTTCAGGATGTCGGGAATGACGCCGTCGCCAATGCCCATCTGCAAATGGGTGCCGACGGTGCCGCCGGCCAGAATGGCCGCGTTTTCCGGCTCCACTGCCCAGATGGTCATATGAGGATTGATCGCTTTCAGGGTTTCACCGATGCCGGTCAGCGTGCCGCCGGTGCCGACACCGGAGCAGAAACCGTCAATGGTACCGCCCACCTGCTCCAGAATTTCCAGAGCGGTCTGGTGGCGGTGGATCATGGGGTTGGCGGGGTTGGCGAACTGCTGGGGCACATAGACCCTGGGGTCCTCCTCCGCCATGCGCAGAGCGGTTTGCAGACACTCGTCGATGCAGGCGCCGATGTCTCCCGCGTCGTGGATGAGGATGACCTCCGCGCCGTAGTGGTGCATCAGCTTGCGCCGCTCCTCGGAGACGGAGTCGGGCATGATGACCCGCACCTGATAGCCCTTCACCGCGCCCACCAGCGCCAGGCCGATGCCCTGGTTGCCGCTGGTCGGCTCCACGATGATGCTGTCGGCGTGGAGCAGGCCGTCCCGCTCCGCCTGCTCCACCATGTTCAGCGCCACGCGGGTCTTGATGCTGCCGCCCACGTTGAGGCCCTCGAACTTGACCAGCACCTGGGCTGCGTCTTCGGGGACCATGCGGTTCAGCCGGACGATGGGGGTGTGTCCGGTGGCTTCCAAAACGTTTTTGCAAATCATTGTTCTCAATACCTCTCTACAGGAACTCCTGTTGTGCGTCCTCGTGGGGTCTTATCCTTCCAGGGGTCCTCCCCCGTACTGCCCCAGGCCGCGTCTGGGAAACTGCCCATCCGCCCAGCAGGTTTGTTTACGAAAAGTTTGTTTTTTCATAAATTTCCCTGTGTTTGAGGTTATTGCGGATTATAGCAGTCCTTTTCTCCCTTGTCAATGGGGTGTCATTCGTCAAAATTGACAAATCCTCTGTCCGGCGGACGTTTGTCCGCCTGTATTTCTCTCATTCTTCCAGCATCAGGCACCCATCCTCGTCGAAAGACAGCTTCTGGATGTCAAACCGCTGGTTTTTCTCGATTTCGTCCATCTTGATGGCGTCGGAGATGGAGGCACAGAAGGTGTAGGCCACGCCGTGCTTTTTGGCCCGGCCCGTCCGTCCGATGCGGTGGATGTAATACTCCTGCTCGTCGGGCACATCGTAGTTGAACACCACGTCCACATCGTCGATGTCCAGGCCCCGGGCGGCCACGTCAGTGGCCACCAGCACCCGGATCTTCCCGTCCCGGAACTTCTGGAGGGTCTTTTCCCTGGAACGCTGCTGGATGGAGCCGTGAATGGCCTCACAGGACACGTCCTGCATTTTCAGCATGGCCGCCAGCCGGTCGGTCATGTTCTTGGTGTTGCAGAAGGCGATGGCCCGCTCGTACTCGCCGCCCTCCAGCAGGGCCACCATGGTGCCCAGCTTCTCCTCCCGGCTGTCCAGGGCGATGCGGTACTGCTGGATATCCGGCCGGTCCTCCGCCACGGGGCGGACGGTGATCTCCGCCGGATCCCGCTGGTACACCCAGGAGATATCCATGACCTCCCGGCTGATGGTGGCAGAAAACAACCCCAGGTTTTTGCGGTTGGGCATCATGTCCAAAATTTTGGTCACGTCGTCGATGAAGCCCATGTCCAGCATCCGGTCCGCCTCGTCCAGGATCACCGTCTCCACCCGGTCCAGCCGAATGGCCTTGCGTTTTTTGCAGTCCATCAGCCGTCCAGGGGTGGCAACGACAATTTGAGGCTTCTTTTTCATCTGGTTGATCTGCTTGTCGATGGGCTGCCCACCGTACAGGCAAACCACCCGCAGCCCCTCCTTGGCCTCGCACAGGCTGGAGAGTTCGTCCCGGATTTGCAGCGCCAGCTCCCGGGTGGGGGCCAAAATCAGGCTGGAGACGTATTTCGTGGCCGGGTCGGTGTGCTCCACGATGGGGATACCAAAGGCGAAGGTCTTGCCCGTGCCGGTGGGGGCCTTTGCCACCACGTCCTTCCCTTCCATCAAAAAGGGGATGCAGCCCCCCTGCACCGGGGTGGCCATCTCGTAGCCTTTTTTCTGCAATACAGCCAGCATCTCCGGGGAGAGATTCAGGCTGTCATATCTTATCTGCTCGTTGGTTTCTATGCCGTTGATTTCCATTCTATCTCTCGTCCTTTCCAAACGTACCTATGCAGTTTAGCACAGAACCGCCGGTTATGCAATGGAGTATCGTCGTAAATTCAAAGTATTTCAAGAGGGTTTCTTACTGCCTTCTGATTTCCCCCTTGAAACGCCGGGCGGCGTATGGTATAATAACGAAAATTAACACCGTATACCCCACCCAATTTGGAGGAAAAATATGCAGATCCACGAGTCCGCTGAAAATTATCTGGAAACCATTCTGATGATCCAAAAGGAGAAAGGTTACGTCCGTTCCATCGACGTGGCCCACCATCTGAATTTTTCCAAGCCCAGCGTCAGCCGGGCCATGACCCTGCTGAAAACCAATGGTTACATCATCATGGACCCGGACGGTCATTTGCACCTGACCGAAACCGGGCAGGAGACCGCCGAGCGCATCTACGAGCGGCACTGTATCCTGTCCCAGTGGCTGACCGAGCTGGGAGTGGATCCGGAGATCGCCGCCGAGGACGCCTGCCGCATCGAGCACGACATCAGCGAGGTCACCTTTGAAAAAATCAAGGAACACATTCGAGACTGCCACCATTGCCATCTCGAAAAAACCGAATAACACCGAATTCCCCCCCGAACCGGCCCCAGTTCGGGGGTTTTCTTAGCCCTTCCCCCGCCGCGCCCGGTACTCTCTGGGCGTGCAGCCCTGGGTCTTGCGGAAGATGGTGCTGAAATAATGGACGTCCCGATACCCCACCGCCAGAGCGATCTCGCCGGTGCGCAGGCCGCTGTCCCGCAGCAGCTCTTTGGCCCGATCCATACGCTTTTGCGTCAGGTAGTCCACGAAGGTGCAGCCCATCTCCTGGCGGAACAGCGCGCTGAAATAATTGGGGCTGACCTTGCTGTTGGCAGCCACCTCCCCCAGCGAAAGCCCGCTCTGAGTATAGTTCTGGTCGATGTACCGCAGGCCCTGCCGAATACTCTCGTGGCGCTGGGCGCGGCTGCCGCGTTTCCGCAGCTCCAGGGCACGGGTCAGCAGCCGGGTGACATACCGCTCCACCGCCTCTGTTCCGAACAGCCGCTCGATGGGGGGCAGACTGTCCACCACCTCCGTCAGCTCCTCCGCGCCATAGCCCAGGTCCTGGACGAAAGCCGCCGCGGTGAACCGCACGTTCAGCATGACGTACTGGCTGAGCAGCGCGGAGTTCAGCACGTCCTCCCCGATGTTTCGCAGGTATCGGTCAACAAAGGCGGGAAGTTCCTCCTCCGTTCCGTTTTTCAGGAAGCCTTGCAGCACCTCCGGCGCGAGGGCGCCGCCGCTTGCCTGCCGCAGCTGCTGTTCCGTGTCCACACGGCGCAGCGGCGCCAGGCTGTCCCGGGTCAGGACGTGCTGGCCTGGGCACAGGTGGCGGTAAGAGAGGATGTCGCTGGCCTCGCCAAAACACCGGTCCAAAGCGCTGAGCCGCTGCACCGGGCTTCCGGCGGCCAGATACCAGTCCACGCCGTCGTCCGCTTCCGCAAGGCAGCGGCGCAGCCCCGTGACACACAGCTCCGTCTCCGCCTCGGCGTGGATCTCCTCGGCCTTGATAAGCACGGCGGTGACCGTCAGGCTCCAGCGGAACAGCAGGAATTGCGGACACCGCCGCAAAAATGCCTCTATCTCCCTCTGTGTCTCGGCCAGGCGGCCCGCGGCCTGCTCCCGCTGGTCGAGGGGCATGGTGCGTCTGGCGGCGTAACAGAGGACGATGTTGTACCCCTGGGCATCCAGGTCCAGGCCCAGCGCCTGGGCTTCGTTGTAAATTTCCTCTACCGTGGCGTATCCGGTCACCAGCTTCTCAAAGAACCGGCGGCGGGAAACCCGCTGGTACTCCCGCGCTGCCTGCCGGAGCTTTTCCGTGTCGCTCCGCTGCTCCTCCGCGGCCAGCAGTTTTTCCCGCACCTGCGTCAGCGCAGACGTCACCGCCTCGCTGCTCAGCGGTTTGCGCAAATATCGCTCCACGCCGATCTCAATGGCCCGGCGGGCCTGTTCAAAGTCGGCGGACTCGCTGAACAGGATGATTTTGGTCTCGGGGAACTCCTGGCGGACCCGCTGGCTCAGGGCCAGCCCGTCCATGAAGGGCATTTCCACATCCGTCAGCAACAGATCCGTCGGGTGGCGGCGGAGCATGGGCAGGGCGGCTTCCCCGTCGGGGGCCTCGCCGATGCAGGTGAAGCCATACTCCTCCCAGGGGATGGTTTTGCGCAGCGCTTCCCGGGCCGCCCCGTCGTCCTCCACCAGGAACACCCTGAACATCCTGTTTCACCCGCCCTTTCGTCCTGTACGTGAACTGCCTGCCTGTCATTATACCACAGCGACATGCAGAAAAAAAAGCAGAGAAACCGTTTTTTGCAACACAAAACCCCCGGAAACCATTCCGGGGGCATATTACTGCTTCAACAGGCTGGGTATCGCCTGCGGCTGTCAGTCGGCCGCCCCTTTTCCGGTCGGCTTCGCCCACACCGGCGTCACGTCCCGGCCCAGGGCGGTGAGCATCCGCTTGTCGCTCTGGATGGTGGCCCGGGCGGCGGTGGTCAGCATATTGCCGGTGATGGTGGCGGAGGCCCCGGCCTGAAAGGCCCGCTCGCCGTCCCGCTCCATCAGGGCGCGGCCCGCCGCCAGGCGGATGTTGGCCTCCGGGTTGATGTACCGGAAAAAGGCCACGGTGCGCAAAATTTCCGCCTCAGTCAGCCGGGGCGTCCTCTCCAGCGGGGTGCCCGGAATGGGCATCAGGGCGTTGAGGGGAATGGAGTCAATGCCCAGCTCCGCCAGGCTCACCGCCATGTCCAGCCGATCCTCCCAGGTCTCCCCCATGCCGATGATGCCGCCGGAACAGGCGCACATCCCCTCGGCCTTGACCAGCTTCAGGGTCTCCACCTTCTGGTCATAGGTGTGGGTGGTGCAGATGTTGGGGAAGTTCCGCCGGGAGGTCTCGATGTTGTGGTGGTAGCTGGTGACCCCCGCCTGGTGGAGCCGGTGGAGCTGCCCGGCGGTCAGGAACCCCATGGAGGCGCACAGGTCGATGCTGCACTCTTCGCGCATCGTCTCGTAGGCGTGGACGGCCTTCTCAAACTCCTCGCCGGTCAGCGCACGCCCGGAGGTGACGATGGAGAACCGGTCCACCCCCTCGCTCTCGTGGAGCTTACACGCCGCCACGATGTCCTCCTCCGGCAGGAAGGGATAAATCTCGCAGTTTGTGTGGTGGTGGACCGACTGGGCGCAGTATTTGCAGTCCTCCGGGCAGCGGCCGCTGCGCCCGTTGATGATGGAACACAAGTCCACCTTGTCCCCTACGCAGGCGGCGCGGATGGCGTCCGCCCCGGCGCAGAGGGCCTCCAGGTCGCAGGTAATGAAACCGGAGAGGTCATCCTCCCGGGTCAGCCGTCTGCCGTCGATAATCTCCTGTGCCAGCTTCTGTACGTCCATGTCTGCCGCTCTCCCCTCTGATTGTCAACTTATTATGAAGCAAAGTTATCAATCAGTATAGCAGATTTGGAACGTTTGTCAACCGTTTTTCTCGTCGGTTGACAACATCAGGGGGATCACCTGGATCACCGGCTCCTCGTAGGGGTGGGCCGCCCGGACTGCTTCCAGCGTCTCCGCCAGCCGCCGGGCAGTGACCGTCACCTCTATTTTTATCTCGTCGGCCTCCTCCAGCGCGCCCTCCGTCCCCTGCCAAGGGTGGGTGCCCGCCAGGGGCCGCCAGCAAGAGCGCACCGGCGACCAGCTCAGGCAATGGTCGTAATTTCCGATGTGGCCCGCGTCCACCCGGAACAGGGCGGCGCGGACAGCCTCAAAATGGCTCTCCGGTACGTAAATTTCCAGCTTATAGTGGGAAAACTCCATCATTTCAGCCGTTTCAGCACCTCCAGTAGGTAGTTCCACACCCGCCGCACCGAAGCCGCGTCCATCCGCTCGGCGGTGGTGTGTACGTCCTTCATGTCCGGCCCGAAGGAGACGCAGTCCAGCCCCGGCAGCTTGTCGGAGAGCAGGCCGCACTCCACCCCGGCGTGAATGGCCTCCACCACCGGCGGGTGGCCGTACTGCTCCTCGAACACCTGCACCATCAGGTCCCGCAGAGGGGAATCAGGCCGGTACTCCCAGGCGGGGTATTCGCCGGAGACCTCCAGCCGCCCTCCCAGCACCCCCATCAGGGCGGTGAGCTTGTGGAGCAGGGCGGTCTTTTCGCTGCCCACGCTGCTGCGGACGGAGAAGCTGGCGAAGACCTCGTCCTCGCTGGTCTGCAAAATCCCCAGGTTCAGGGAGGTCTGCACCAGGCCGGGGATGTCGCCGCTCATGCGCTGGATGCCGTTGGGCAGCAGCACCAAACTGGACACCACAGTACACTTGTCCGATTCCCCCATGGCCAGGAAGTCCCCTTCCTCCCCCAGCTCCAGCCGCAGGGAGACACCGGGGTCGGTGGACTGGAACTCTTTGGCGAAGGTGGCGCTCCACTCCGCTGCGAACGCGGCCAGGGTCTCCCCTTCCTCCGGGTTCACCACCAGCTGGGCCACAGACTGGCGGGGGATGGCGTTGTCCTTTGTGCCGCCGTCCACCCGGAGCAGGTCGTAGTCCAGCTCCCGGTCCAGGGCGTAGAGCGCCCGGCCCAGCAGCACGTTAGAATTGGCCCGGTTCTGGATGATTTCCGTGCCGGAGTGTCCGCCCCGCAGCCCGGTGACGGTCAGCGTGGCCAGCTGGCCGGAGACCTCTCCCCGCTCCACCGGCAGGCGGCAGGTGGCGGTTGCGCCCCCGGCGCAGCTGATGAGCAGGTGGCCCTCCTCCTCGGAGTCGATGTTGAGCAAAATCCGGGACTGGAGCAGGCTCCCGTCCAGCGCGGCGGCCCCCAGCAGACCGATCTCCTCGTCCACCGTCAGCACCACCTCCAGCGGCGGGTGGGGAATGTCCTCCGCCGCCAAAATCGCCAGGGCGTAGGCCACGGCGATACCGTCGTCGCCTCCCAGGGTGGTCCCCTGGGCGGAGATAATGCCGTCCTCCACCTGGAGCCGCAGCCCGTCGGCGGCAAAGTCGATGTCACAGTCCGGTTCCTTCTCACAGACCATGTCCAGGTGGCCCTGGAGC
This sequence comes from Clostridiales bacterium, assembly GCA_021203685.1. Lineage (GTDB taxonomy): Bacteria > Bacillota > Clostridia > Oscillospirales > Oscillospiraceae > Onthomonas. The sequence continues at coordinate 11,023 of JAJQAS010000041.1, forward strand.
ATCACCGCCGGGGACTGCTCATAGCCGGGGGTGCCGGGGCAGTAGATGATAACGTTGTTGTGGGCGTCCTGGACGTATCGCAGGCCGTGAGACTGGGCGAAGCGGACGCAGTAGTCGCTGACGGCGCGGGTGTTGCCGGAGCCGTGGGGGATGGAACAAAGTTCCTCAAAATAGTGGAACACCGAAGCCGGTTCCAGATGGGACAAAACTGCCATGTTGATTCTCCTTTGTGGTGCAATATTTGCTGTCCCTATCATACCCCGAACCGGGGAAAATTGCAATGTGATTTGGGCACATAGAAACAGTTTGGGAGCGCCGCAGGTGGCAACGGCAGTGGCTCCAAAACTGCCAACGGGTTCCTGACCGGCCTTTAACACCTTAATAAAACGCAAAAGCGGCCTGCTCCCCTTCCGAGGAGCAGACCGCTGCGCATATCAGCTTTTCGCTATTCGTTTTGTGGTTCCTAAGGAACCTCTGATTAAATAACTCCCGGCGTCTGGACGGCATATTTCGTGCAA
>JAJQAS010000255.1 GCA_021203685.1 Clostridiales bacterium
TCAGACCACTTTGCCAGGGCGTGCTGCACGACGGTCTTGCCGGAACCGAAGGGGCCGGGGACAGCGGCGGTGCCGCCCTTCGCCACCGGAAACAGGGTGTCGATGACACGCTGGCCGGACTGGAGGGGGGTCTTGGGCGGGAACTTTTTGGTGTAGGGACGACCCACGCGGACGGGCCACTTCTGCATCATGCACAGCTCTTTGGTCTCGCCGCTGTCGGTCTCCAGGGTGGCGACCGTCTCGGTGACGGTGAAGTCGCCGCCGGTGATGGACTTGATGGTACCGGAAACGCCCACGGGGACCATGATGTGCTGCACCACGGAGGGGGTCTCCTGCACGTCGCCCAGGAAGTCGCCGCCAACGACCTTGTCGCCCACTTTTGCGGTGGGAACAAAGGTCCACTTTTTCTCACGGTCCAGGGCGGGGACTTCGATGCCCCGCTTGATGTTGGAGCCGCAGACGGCCATGATGCCCTCCAGGGGGCGCTGAATGCCGTCGTAGATGTTTTCCAGCAGGCCGGGGCCAAGCTCTACGGAGAGCTGCGCGCCGGTGGTGACCACTTCCGCGCCGGGGCCGAGGCCGGAGGTCTCCTCATAGACCTGGATGGAGGCGGCGTCGCCGGTCATGTTCAAAATCTCGCCGATCAGGCGTTCTTCGCCCACTCGGACCACGTCGGACATGTTGGCGTCCAGCATACCGGTAGCCACCACCAGCGGGCCGGAAACCTTGACAATTTTGCCCATAGGGTAACCTTCTTTCAAAACAGGATGTGGGGGAACCCCGCCGCACCTGCACAGGCTGCGGGGGGCAGAAATGTTAGAGAATGTCGGTGCCTACCGCCCGCTCCACCGAGTCGGTGATGTTCTGCATCCCGATGCCAAGGCTGCCCGCCTTGCCGGGGATGAGGATGATGGCGGGGGTGACTTCGTCCTTATAGCGGGCGACCTCGTCGGGCATTTCGGCGGCGTACTGCTCCGTCAGATAGATGATGGCGGTCTCGCCGTCGCGGGCCAGCTGGTGGAGGATCTTTTTGGCCTCCGCAGCGGTCTCGGCGGAGTGGACATCCAGACCCAGCGCCTTGAAGCCCAGTACGCTCTCCCGGTCGCCCAGCACAGCAATCTTATACATAAGCCTCACGCAGCCTTTCTCGGATCAGGTCGGTGCTCAGCCCGGCCAGGCGGCCGGTCATGATGATCCGCACCGCCGTAAACTCGTTGTCTCGCGCCACCAGGTAGCCCACCACGGGGGCCTCGCCAAAGGCCACATACTTCGCTGCGGACACATAGTTCATGACGGCGTTGTCGCAGCTCTTCTCAAAGGCGGTCAGCGACCCGCCCTGGATGGCGGTCTCGCCCAGCTCGGCGGCCCCGGCCAGGGGGGTGACGCCGTAGACGGCGTCCAGGCCGCTGCCGGTGGCAGCCGCCGTCAGCAGCGAGCGGACGGCCACAGCGCCGCCCTCAAAGAGGACGTTTTTCAGGTAGTCCTCGTTTTTGCCCATACGCAGCACCCGCACCAGGCTGCGCAGGTTGGCCACGTCGATGAGCATCTGCACATAGCCCACCAGGAAGTCGGAGCCGGTGTCCCTGGCCATCTGGAGCATCTCCGCGAAGTACGCCCGGTCCAGCGCGAAGTCGCTGAGCTGGGGGTTGTGGGTGGTGTTGAGGATGTCCCGGGCCTCCCGGACTGCGGCGACGAAGCCGTCGGGCAGACCGGAGAAGCTGCCGCTGCCCAGCGCCTCGGTCAGGACTGCGGCGGGGAACCGCCCCGCTTCCACCAGCAGCCGGGCGGGGTCGCTCCCCATGGCCTCGGATTTCAGCAGGGTCTTTGCATTGTGGTAATCGTATTTCAGTTTGAACACGTCGATCAGTTTGGGATCGGGCGCGTTGCTGTACAGGTCCTGGAAGACACTGTCCCTCATGGTGGCCAGGGCGGTGTTGATGCTATCCACATCCACTACAGGCATTTCGGGATAGCCACACTCCACCAGCACCCTGGCGGCCTCTGCGTCGGTGGCGGCTTCCAGCATCCGGTCCATGCGCTCCCGGGTCAGCAGGGTGCGCTCCAGAACGCGGATGCGGGTCGAGAGGAACAGGTAATCGGTGTCCTTGATTCGTTTCGCCATTTGTTCCTCCTTGTCACAGGCGGGCGGGGCGGTCTGCCCCTCCGCCGAAACTCGGAGCGCGGCGGGTTGTGGTATCAGTCAAAGAGGACCTTCGCCACCTGGCCCGCCAGTTCGCTCCGGGTGAGCCGCACCAGCGTCTCAAAGGTGCAGTTGACCTCTACGTCTCCGTCACTCAGCAGCAGGCCGCCCTCAAAGGTGCCGGTCTCGCCGCTGAGGGTCAGCTTCGCGGGCTTGCCCGCCGCCTTCAGCAGGTCGTTGGCCTGGGCCACTACCTTCGCGCCGCAGGCGTCCCGGTCTTTGGCGGAGAGGATCACCTGCTCCGCGCCGGTGGTACTGGCCCGGACGGCCAGCTTTGCCAGCAGCTGGACATAGTCCCCGGCGGGCAGAGCGCGCAGCTCCTTCAGCGCCTCGTCGAAGGCGGCGTCCAGCATCCCCTGCTTGGCGGCCAGGGTCATCTTCCGGGCCTCCATCTGGGCGGAGGAAGCTAAATGCTCCTCCCGCTCCCGGGCGGCGGTCTGGCCCTTCCGGGTCAGCTCTTCATAGGTGCGCTGGGCCTCTGCGTCGCCCTTGGCGGTGATGGCATCGGCTTCCTCCCGGGCCTTGGCCAGGGTGGCGTCGATCTCCGCCTGGGCGTCGCTGCGAATACGGCTTGTAATTTTTTCAATTCCAGTCATGGATTCTACCAGCCTTTCTGCCGCAGGAGCGTCAGGCGCTGATGTTGATGATCATCAGCATGGAAGCCAGCAGGGCCAGGATGGCGTAGAACTCGACGGTGATGCAGAGCACCATGCCCTTGGACCACTGGTCGGGCTGCTTTGCCAGAATGTTGATGGAGCCAACGGCCACGCGGCCCTGGGCGATGGCGGAGAACAGGCCGCCCAGCGCCATGGGCAGGCAGGCTGCGAAGTACTGCATACCCTGAGCGACGGTCAGGTCGGGCAGGCTGCCGCTGAGCAGGCCCATACGGAACACGGCGAAGAACCACACCACCAGGCCGTACAGGCCCTGGGTGCCGGGGATGACCTGCAAGATCATGGCTCTGCCGAATTTGGACGGGTCCTCACAGATGACAGCAGTGCCGGCTTCACCGGCCATGCCGGTGCCTTTCGCGCTGCCGATGCCACTGAGAACTGCTGCGAGGCCCGCGCCGATCAGTGCGAGGGCCAGTCCACCAATAGATTCCAACATAATAAGTTCCTCCTTATTTTTCAATAACGTCCACGTATTTTGTGGTTTGATAGGACATGGGAGCAAAGGGTCGCCCGCCGTCTTCGTAGAACTTGCCGAAGAACTCCAGACACTGGAGACGCAGGTCATGCACATAACAGCTGAGCAGGTTCAGTGCGAAGTTCAGTGCATTGCCTGCCATAGAGATGACAATGAAAATCACGATGTTCCCCGGAATGGCGCCCAGGGTGTTGAACACCTGCGAAATGACCGAACCGGCCAGCATCAGTGCCATCAGACGGGAGTAGGACAGGACATCGCCAAAGTAACTGGTGATGTCGTACAGGCTGGACACGCCGCCCACCAGTTTGCCAATGATGGTGGGGCTGTGGCGGCCCTGGGTCAAAACCAGCGCCAGCACGCCAGCGATGGCCACATACCAGAAGCCGGTGAGGATGCCGACAGCGGCCCCCGCAAAGAGCAGCCACCAGGAGCCGACATCCATGACGGCGTCCCAGAACTGGCCCCGGCGGGTCAGCTTGTAGAAGTTGACGGCCATGCCGGTGATGAGATGCACCCCGCCCAGCGCCATAGCGCCCACCAGGATGGCCATGGTGTCGTTCAGCGGCGTGAACAGGGAGGGCAGTTCAAAGGTGCTCTCCGGGTTGATGAGCTGGGCCAGCTGGGTCAGGAAATCCCCGAAGAAGCCGCCGGTCACAGCGCCAAAAATAAAGGCGGTGATGCCGCACATCCCCATCAGGCCAAACAGCTGGCCCATGGTCCCCTTGGGGTCGGCCTTCTTTTTGACCACCACCGAGGCGATCATCATCAGCAGACCATAGCCCATGTCCGCCATCATCATGCCGTAAAACAGCACGAAGAAGGGGGTCATGATGGGGTTGGGGTCAACGGAGCCGTAAGCCGGCAGGGAGTACATCTCCGTGACCATGTTGATGGGGTACATCCAGCGGGGGTTTTCCAGCAGGGTGGGGACATCGTCCCCCTCCTCCGGGTCCCGGAAGGAATAGGCAGTGTCGAAGGATTCCAGCACCTTCTGCACCTTGTCCAGTTTGGCCGCAGGCACCCACCCCTCCAAAAAGACGATGGTGCCGTCGGTCATGGCCCGCTCCTGGGCGGACTCCCGGGCGGCGTCCTGGTTCAGGCGGTCGGTGATCACCCGCAGGGCGCCGAAGCTGTCGGCATGGGATTTGATTTGTTCGATTTCAGCCTGACGCTGGGCGGCGACCTCCGCCAGTGCCTGGTCCAATGCGGCGATGTTCTCCGCCGCCGTGCCCTTCTGGTCTTTCAGCCGGGTGGCGGAGAAGGAATAGGGCTTCATCGTCGCCTGGGCGTCGGCCCACTGGGACTTGTGACACAGCAGCAGGATGTACTGCTGTTCCTTGTCTGCACTGACTGGGATGACCTGGGTCAGCGGCGCGGCCTGCGCCAGTTCCCCCCGCAGGTCGTCCAGGGAGGAGGTGGCGGGCAACGCGCCCATCACGATCTCCACGTGTTCCGTTGAGCCGGTCTCCAGCGGCAGGTCCAGCGTTTCCCAGGGTACCAAGCTGGCCCGCTGGGCGTTGAGCTGGTTTTCCCGGGAGTTGAGCTGGGCCAGGGCAGCCACGCTGCCGTTGACCGCTCTGGCGTGGGCCAGGGCGTCCGCCAGCCGGTCCGGGTCGAAGAAGTCTTCCTCCTGAATGGGGCTGCGGGGGTTAAAGAGACCGGTCTTGACTTCCGCGTACTTCTTGAGGGCGTCCTGTGCGGCGCTCAGCTCGTTGAGCTGGGCCTTCACCTGCCCCAGTCCGCTGGTGTTCCGGCCCAGCAGGGCCGTCCAGTCCGGGTCGGCCAGCTTGTCCACCGGCTCGGAGATCTCCACGCAGCCCAGCCGCTCCAGCTGGGACAGAAGCGCCTGCTGGTCGGAGGCCAGCGCGATCAGCTTGACGCGCTTCATCTTGACGATGGACATCAGCCATCCACCACCCTTCTGACAATCAGTGACGCTGCTTTTTCAAGCCGTCCTTGGGCCTCGGCACGAAGCTGATCGCAGGCCCCCTCGGTTTCCCGGATCACCGCCGCCAGATGGTCCGCAGCGTTTTGCTCCGCCTGGGTCATCAGCGCCGCGTTTTCCGCCCGGGCCTGTTCCCTGACCTGGGCCAGCTTTTGCGCGCTGGCCTTCTCCGCGTCAGCAACAAGCCTGCGGGCATCCTGAACGGCCTGGGCCTTCTGGGCCCTGGCGTCTTCTTCCGCCTGGTTCACCTGTTTGACTGCTTCCAGAGACATCGTCTCACCGCCTTTCTTTCTTTGGTTTTTCCGCAAATCGCTTTGGCGCCGCACACCGTCCGCCGCATCACATCTTGTGTGCAACACCCAACAATATGCCTGCTCCTATTGTAACGCACTTGCGCCCTTTCCACAAGGACAATTTTTGTTCTTTTTGTCATTTCCTCAAAATTGTACCACAAAACCTGTGCAACGGACAAAAATGCAAAAAGAAACCGGCATTTTACGGATGGTATTGGTTAGTATATCATTCTATGACCGAAAAATCAACATACTATGAAAATTAAAACTAAGGAATCTTAAATAATTTTGAAGCAACGGGAAATCTTCAAAATTTGGCGCAAAATCAGCAAAAAACGCGACGTCTCTTTGTGAAACGCCGCGTTTGGTGTCGTTTGTTGGTTTGTCAGTCCAGATTCATCTGGCAGTAGGCCGCGCCGTCGTCCAGCGAGCTGACCAGCAGCCCCAGGGCGTTGTCGGGATACCCGGCGTCGGTCAGCGCCTGGGCCAGGGCCTCGGCATCGGCGGCATCGGCTTCCACCCACAGCCGTCCGCCCAGCTGGAGCATATTCTCCAGGGTCTGGCCGGTGGCGGCGTCCGCGCCGCCGGTGATGGCGTCGGTGGTGGTGATGACGGAGACGATGGTGTCAGTCCCCTCCACGGCCTGGGCCAGTTTGGCGTAGAAAGCGCTGATGGTGTCCTCGAAGGTGTCCGGGTCGTAGCAGTCTGCGCTGAGCGCATCGGTGTCGCCGGTGGAGGGATAGGCCGCGTTGTTCAGCACGATCTCGTCATAGCCCATGGCCGCCAGTTCCTCCACCATGCCGACGATGTAGTTCTGGAAGTCCTCGTTGGCGGGGTCCGCCCAGGCGCAGTCGTCGCCGTCGTACCAGGCATCGCCGCTCTCGTCATAGAGCTGGTAGTCCGACAGCTCCCCGGCGCTGCCGTCCTGGAAGCAGTCCACATAGGCCAGGGTGTAGTAGCCATCCCCGCCCAGCTCTGCGATGGTGTCCGCGATGGTCGCACTCTTGGACTCGCTGCACGAGACGTTGAACACGGCGGAGAGGTCCAGGCTGGAGGCGTAGTTCAGCGCGCCGCTGGACTCCTTCAGGTAGAGCATGATGCCGTTGGCGTCCACGTTGGTCAGGTCGCCCTCCGCGTAGCCGGCGGTCACGTCGCCGATGGAGACGTGCTGGAGCAGCAGGCCGCCAGTCAGGGCCTCAGGCCGTGTGGTCACTTCCTCCTCCGGTTCGGTCTGAGCGCTCTCGTCCCCGGAGGCGGAGCTTGCCGCCTGCTCACTGCTGTCAGGCTCCTCACTGGCGGAGCTTGCCGCAGAGGAGCTTGCCTCATCGGGGGTCAGGGAGGTGTCGCCGCTGTCGTCCTTTTGGGCGAACAGGTTGGCGAAGAAGTTCCAGATGCGCTGGAAGAAGCCCACTTTTTCCTCGTCCTGGTCACTCTCCGCGCTGGTGTCGGCGTCGGTTTCCTCAGCGGCGGCGCTGTCCACATCCGACGCTTCGCTGGCGTCGGCCTCCTGCTCCTCGTCCACAGGCTCGGGCTCCTCCTCTGTGGGCTGGGCGGAGGCGCTGGCGTCGCCATCGCTCTGGTCGGCGCTGGCATCCGCGCTGATCTCAGCGGCGTCGGCGGACTGGTCGCCCTCCTCGTCGGTGACTAGCACACCGCCGTTGTTGTCGCCGCTGCCGTCGCCATCAGAAACGTTGGAGGAATTGGCCCAGGGCAGCTCCAGGTGGCCGCCGTTGGCGGTATAGACCATGTACCGCTGGAGCGCCAAAGCGATGCCGCCCAGCACCAGCGCCGCCACCACGGCAATGGTCACAATGACCTTGATGACAAAGGCGGGACCGCCGCCGCCGTAGTAACGGCTGTAGCCATATTTATCCGTCCTGCGAAAAATCATAGAAAAATCGCCTCATCTCAGGGAACCGCGGCTCCGCCGGAGAGGCGGCGCGGCTCTGTCAGTCGTTTTCTTTTTTCGTGCGCTCAAACGCCTGCTGCATCAGGCTCAGGCCGTTGAGGATCTGGCGCAGCTCGTCCTCGTTCAGGGTATCCATCGACCTGGAAAAGCGGGAGAGCGCATAGTTGTGGGACTCCTCCTGGATCTCCCGGTACTTGTCGGTGACCTCCACAAAAATGACCCGGCGGTCCTGCTCGGAACGCACCCGCCGCAGGAGACCGGCGTTCTCCAGCCGGTCCACCACACCGGAAATGGTGCTGTTGGCGCTGCCGGTGGCCCTGGCCAGGGCGCTGATGGGCATGGGCCCGTCGCTGTCCAGCAGGGTGAGCACCAGAGTCTGGGGGAAAGTCAGGTTCTGCTTGCCATAGTGGCCCCGCAGCTCCTCAGAGATACGGCGGCTGACCTGTAAATATGCGTGTAAAATCTCGTTGGCTGCCTGCATGATCGATCCAACTCCTTTTTATGATTCACTGCTGCGTATGAAACACAAGATAGATAAACCTAGGATACAGGCACAGGAAGGGAAAAGTCAACAGCACCGAAAGATTATTCACAGATACTTTACAGATTGGTCAAATTCACTTTAGAAAACAGGAAAATCAATGGGAATCGAGGGAGGAACGGGACAAAAAGCCCTCTTTCCAAGAATCTCATTGTGGCAGAGCGACAGGGAAAAGTCAAGGGGCAAAGAGACGAAAAAGGCGGCCCTTTCAGCGGAGATATGCAGTGGTTCGATATTGAAGGGCCTCAGCCAGGTGGGCGACCTCTATCTGCCCGGCTCCCGCCAGGTCCGCCACTGTCCGGGCCACCCGCAGGATGCGGTCATAGCTGCGGGCGGTGAGGGCCATTTTGTCGTATGCCTCTTTCATCAGGGCGGTACAGGCCTCGTCCAGGCGGCAGTACTCCCGCAGCTCGGCCTGGCCCATCTGGGCGTTGCAGCGGGGGCCGTCCGGGCCGAAGCGCTGCCGCTGCCGCCGACGGGCGGCGTTGACCCGCTGCCGGATGGCGGCGGAGGACTCGCCGGGGGACCGGCGGCTCAGCTCGTCGAAGTCCAGAGAGGGCACGTCTACCTTTAAATCAATGCGGTCCAGCAGGGGGCCGGACAGGTGGCCCAGGTACTGGGCCACGCTCTTGGGGGAGCAGGTGCAGCGGCCGGAGGGGTGGCCGTACCCGCCGCACTTGCAGGGGTTCATGGCACAAATCATCTGGAACCGGCTGGGGTAGGTCACGGAACCGGAGACCCGGGAGATCTGCACCTCCCCGTCCTCCAGGGGCTGGCGTAGCACCTCCAGAGCGGCGGGCTGGAACTCCGGCAGCTCGTCCAGGAAGAGCACGCCGTGGTGGGCCAGGGAAATTTCGCCGGGCCGGGGATAGACGCCGCCGCCCGCCAGGGCGTAGCTGGAAATGGTGTGGTGGGGAGCCCGGAAGGGGCGGCTGGTCAACAGGGGGTGTTTGTTGTCCAGCAGGCCGCAGACCGACCACAGCTGGGTGGCCTCCAGTGCTTCCTCCCGGCTCATGTCCGGCAGGATGGAGGGCAGCCGGTGGGCCAGCATACTCTTGCCGGAGCCGGGGGACCCCACCATCAGCAGGTGGTGGCCGCCGGCGGCGGCGATCTCCAGCGCCCGCTTTACCGGCTCCTGGCCCTTTACGTCAGCGAAGTCGGGCAGAGGCACGGTCTCCTCCTCCGGCTCCCAGGGGCTGGCCGGGCCAATCCGCTTGCGCTGAAAGAGGTGGTCGGCCAGCTGGCGCAGATTTTCCACCGGGTAGATGTCCAGCCCACCGGCCAGCGTGGCCTCCGGCGCGTTTTCCGCGGGGACGAACAGGCTGCGCACCCCCATCTCCCTGGCGGCGATGGTCATGGGCAGCACCCCCCGCACCGGCCGAATGCCCCCGGAGAGGGAGACCTCCCCCAAAAAGGCCATCTCCTCCGCGGGAGCGGGGAGCTGGCCGCTGGCGGCCAGCAAGCCCACCAGAATGGGCAGGTCGTAAAGGCTGCCCTCCTTCCGGCGGTCGGCGGGGGCCAGGTTCACCGTGATGCGGTGAGCGCCAAAAAGGAACCCGCTGTTCTGGATGGCGGAGCGGACCCGCTCCCGGGCCTCCTTCACGGCGCTGTCCGGCAGGCCCACCAGGTCGAACCGGGGCAGCCCGGAGGAGATGTCGCACTCCACCCTCACCTCGTAACCCGTGACCCCCAGCAGGCCCAGCGAACGCACAGCGGTAAACATCGGACAGCCACCTCCTCGAACAATTCGTCTTTCAACACCCCTATCATAGCGTTTTATCCGGCAAAAAGCAATCCCAACGTTGGGAAAAATAGTTAGTTAGCGATAAGTAACTTTTAGAAAAAAGACTGGATATGGTGCCAACTTCTGCCCACTTTGGTTAATTCATATGACAAACGAGATTTTTCACAAATTTTTATTTACAAATGCCACAAGAACTGTTATGATAAGTGATGTTAGAAAAGGTTGCTCAACTGATGAGGAATTCTAATTCGTACAAGGAGGAAACAAACATCATGGTAGTTAGAAAACAGAAATCCATGGATGCCAACAACGCCGCCGCATGGGTCTCCTATGCGTTCACCGAGGTTGCCGGCATTTACCCCATCACCCCGTCCAGCCCCATGGCCGACTACGTCGACCAGTGGGCCGCCAACGGCCAGAAGAACATCTTCGGGAACCCCGTCAAGGTCATCGAGATGCAGTCTGAGGCCGGCGCCTCCGGCACGGTCCACGGCTCTCTGGCTGCCGGCGCCCTGACCACCACCTACACCGCCTCTCAGGGCCTGCTGCTGATGATCCCCAATATGTACAAGATCGCCGGTGAGCTGCTGCCCGGCGTGCTGCACGTGGCTGCCCGCGCCCTGACCACCCATGCCCTGAACATCTTCGGCGACCACGAGGACGTCATGGCCTGCCGTCAGACCGGCTTTGCCATGCTGGCCGAGGCCAACCCCCAGGAGGTCATGGACCTGGCTCCCGTGGCCCATCTGGCCGCCATCGAGGGCCGCGTTCCCTTCCTGAACTTCTTCGACGGTTTCCGCACCTCCCACGAAATTCAGAAGCTCTCCGTCTGGGACTACAAAGACCTGGCCGATATGGTGGACATGGACGCCGTCCAGGCGTTCCGCGACCACGCGCTGAACCCCAACCACGGCGTCGTCCGCGGCTCCCACGAGAACGACGACACCTTCTTCCAGCACCGTGAGGCCTGCAACAAGTTCTATGACGCCGTTCCCGCCATCGTTGAAAAGTACATGGACATGATCAACGAGAAGCTGGGCACCGACTACAAGCCCTTTAACTACTACGGCGCGCCCGACGCGGAGAACATCATCATCGCCATCGGCTCCATCAACGACGTGATGAGCGAGGTCGTGGACTACAAGGTCGCCCGGGGCGAGAAGGTCGGCATGATCAACGTCCACCTCTATCGTCCCTTCGCTGCCGACATGCTGCTGGCCGCCATCCCCGCCACCTGCAAGAAGATCGCCGTCCTGGACCGCACCAAGGAGCCCGGCTCCCTGGGTGAGCCTCTGTACCTGGACGTGGTCACCGCCCTGGCCAAGGCCGGCAAGAGCGACATCACCGTCATCGGCGGCCGCTACGGCCTGGGTTCCAAGGACACGCCTCCTTCCTCCATCTTCGCGGTCTACACCGAGCTGGAGAAGGACGAGCCCAAGGAGCACTTCACCGTTGGCATCACCGACGACGTGACCTATCTCTCCCTGCCTGAGGTCCCCGCCCCCAACACTGCCGCGGAAGGCACCGTTGAGGTCAAGTTCTGGGGTCTCGGCGGCGACGGCACCGTGGGCGCCAACAAGAACTCCATCAAGATCATCGGCGACCACACCGACAAGTACGTCCAGGCCTACTTCCAGTATGACTCCAAGAAGACCGGCGGCGTCACCGTCTCCCACCTGCGCTTTGGCGACAAGCCCATCCGCAGCCCCTACTACATCA
>JAJQAS010000086.1 GCA_021203685.1 Clostridiales bacterium
TGTTGCCTCGAAATTTTGCTTTTTCGAGTGTCTACTCTAAGGGGACTATATCACTCCTTATTTTCTTCTGTATTTTTCCAAGTTGCAGTAAATTGTTAAGTTTATTAGTGAAATCCTCTATTAATCAGAAGTTCCCTAACCCCGGAACAGAGAAAGTACCTGATTGGTAAACAATACGATGTTGAAAAAGACTCGTATGGTGGCGAGAGGGGAACAAGCCGCGATGCCTTAACCGGTGAATTTACCGCAGGTTCCCAAAATGGGAACCTGCGGTCAGGCGAGAAGACCTGTGAGAAAATCGCCAAGGAAAACCATGTCGGTAAGAGTTATGTAATTGATGCTGGTCACTATGCCAACGGTGTAGACGCTGCTGAAGAAGCTGTCCCCGGCACCCGTCAGGACATTCTCTCCGGGAAAATCTGCCCGGTAGATGCGGCGGTTCAGGCTGTCGCGCAGGCTCCCCCTGAAGAACGGGCGGCTCTTGCCAACCACCTTCGAGACCCGGAGGTACAGCGGCGAGGCAGGCTCCGGTCAGAAGTAAAACGGACACAAACGGAGAGACAACCGGAAGGGCCCGACCAGTCAGAACCGTTCGACGATGAGAAAGAAGCCGCCCCGGTGACGAAGGTCAGCCGCAAGCAAATCATGGAGATTTACAACAGTATGTTGAACTCTGACGGCATCACCACCGAGGGCGACGTGGTTCTGGATATGCAGGACGCCGTTGACACTCTGATTTTTCGCTGGAACAAATGTCTGGAACTGAATCCCGGTATTGCAAAGGAAAAAACCTTTCTCACCCGTATCAGCCAAATCGCAAAAGAAGGTATCCACTACTTACAAGATTTTATGGAGGCAAGAAAATGAAACCTGTGGAATGTCCGTATGAGATCATGCTGCTGAACTCGCGGCAACTGATCATCCCGAAGGACTATCAGCGCCGTTTGCAGCCCAATCGCGTGGACGCTATCGTCTCCGACTTTGATGAGCGCATCGCCAACGAGCCGAAGGTGAGCTGCCGTAACGGACGCTACTATGTGTTCGATGGTCAGCATACCATCGATGCCCGCATCGCCAAGAACGGAGGTCACCCCCTGCCCATCCGGTGAAAGGTGTACTACGGAATGACGGAGATCGATGAAGCCCTGCTGTTTGCCAAACAGACCAGCGTATCCGCCCGGCTGATCCCCGGCGAGAAAATCCGCGCCAATATCTTCGGCGGCGAAGAGGTGGAGATGTGGTTTCTCCGTGTCAATGAGAGCCTGGGCCTGACGCTGGACTACGACCAGAAACCCGGATACAAGCGAATCGCCTGCATCAAGACGGCGTTCGAGGAGTTCCAGACCATCGGCGAGGACAAGTACAAAGAGGCCCTGGGCCTGTTGTTGGCGGCGTGGAACGGTGACCCGGATTCCCTGCGGGCGGCGAATGTCAGAGGGATGTGCCGGTTCATGGCGCTGTATCACGGGGAGTACAACCCCAAACGCATGGTGACGCAGCTCCGCAAGGTGGACCCGCTGACCATCTACCGGGAGGGCCGGGCCATCGGCAGCAGCCTGGCCGGATACAAGAAGTACCTGTACCAGGTTTACCGCATTTACAATGGCAGCAGCAAAAAAGTATGCGCTGCCCCTGAAATTCTGAGGTGCCTGCCATGAGAGAAAATTGGGTGTCCCACCGTGGCGACATATACTTGACCAACTGCGGCGAGTGGCGTGGCTCCATCCAGGGCGGCATCGCCCTGTTGTGGTCATGCAGAACAACACCGACAACCGGCACAGCCCCACGCTCAGCGTGGTCAAGCTGACCTCGAAGGTGAACAAGAAACCCAACCAACCCACCCACTACACGCTGGATAACGTGAGGGGTATCCCGTACCCCTCGCAGGTTCTGGCGGAGCAGCCGGACACTATCAATAAGTCGGATATTATCCGCTATATGGCGCATCTGCGGTAAGCTAAATGACAGAAAGCAAAACCGGACTTCGGAGGCGCGGAAGTTTAACCGCAGTCAAGACCAGGCATAATGGAAACAGGAGGTATGATATTTTATGGAATTTGTAGTGACCAGAACATTGAACGGGGTTCCTATCACCCGAAAAGAGATGCAAAACATTCCGCTGATGAACGACCATATCCGTAAAATCATAGCGCGGGTGAAGGCCCGGCTCCTGGAGGAATGTGAGGCCGGATAAACGGCTTACAGACTGCTCCTGTGGGCGGTATCTCCGCTCATAGGAGCGATTTTTTCAGGCAAATATACAGTCATAAGTATGGGAGGTGGCACCTGTGGCCAGAAAAAGCAAGATGATGAAGGTCAAGGAGGTCAGCGCTTCACAGAAAAACATCGCGTTATACTGCCGCGTTTCCACGCGGCGGCAGGCCGAAGAAGGCTACTCGATTGACATTCAGAAGGAAAACTCGGCGCATATATCATCGCAAAGTACGATAAGGGATGTACCCACCACTTTTATGTGGACGATGGATACTCCGGCGGTTCTCTGGACCGCCCGGCGATGCAGCAGTTGATGGAGGACGTGAAGGCCCACGTTGTTACCGACGTGATCGTGTACAAGCTGGACCGTCTCAGCCGTTCGCAGAAGGACACCCTTTATTTGATCGAAGATGTCTTTTGGGAAAACAACGTGGCCTTTTCTTCGATTCAGGAATCCTTTGACACATCCACGGCTCAGGGGCGTGTCGTCGTGGGTATTCTCTCCGTGTTCGCCCAATTTGAACGGGAAAACATCTAGGAACGTACACGGCAGGGGATTTGCACTCCATCCCCAAAACCTCCCCAAAACCTCCCCAAAACCGACCGCATAGCCGCCCCCTTTGCCGGGAAAACTGGTACTACCACATCCGACAGGGAGGGCCTGAATTATATGCGGGGCAAAGTGGAGATCTGCGGCGTGAACACCGCAAAGCTCAAGGTGCTGAAAAATGAGGAGATGACTGAGCTGCTCAGGCGGGTCAAGCAGGGCGACAGGGAGGCTCGGCAGCAGATGATCGAGGGGAATCTGCGGCTGGTGCTTTCCGTCATCCAGCGGTTCGCGGGTCGAGGGGAGAGCATGGACGATTTGTTTCAAATCGGCTGCATTGGGCTGATGAAGGCTATTGACAATTTTGACTGCGACCAATACCAGGTGAAGTTTTCGACGTATGGGGTGCCGATGATCAGCGGCGAAGTCCGCCGCTTCCTCCGGGATTCCTCCGCGGTGCGGGTCAGCCGCTCCATGCGGGACGTGGCCTATAAGGTCCTCCAGGCGCGGGAGGCGTACCTGAGCCAGCACCAGCGGGAGCCGTCCCTGGACGAGCTGGCAAAGGGGCTGGACATGAAGCGGGAGGACGTGGTGTTTGCCCTGGACGCCATCGCAGACCCGGTGTCCCTGTACGAGCCGATTTACTCCGACGGGGGCGACGCCATGTGCGTCATGGACCAGGTGCGGGACGACAAAAACACCGACGAAAAATGGCTGGAGCACCTGGCGCTCCACGAGGCCATGGGGCGGCTGTCCGAGCGGGAGCGCCGCATCCTGGACCTGCGGTTTTACCAGGGCAAGACCCAGATGGAGGTCTCCCAGGAGGTGGGCATCTCCCAGGCCCAGGTCTCCCGGCTGGAAAAGGGGGCCATACAACAAATCAAAAAGGCGCTTTAGAAGCAAAAAACAGCGACAGCGGAACCATCAGCCGGGTTTCGCTGTCGCTGTTTCTATATGGATTAAGAAATGTTGCCGTTTTTATCGCAGGTAATGGCAAGGTTGACGGAAATATCATCGTTGCCTGCCTTTTTCAATTTGCCCTTCAACCGGACTGTCCCACCGCTGGAGGTGAAGGAGGTTTGTGAAAAGCTCCATCCCTGATACGTGACCTTTTGAGAGACTTTTTTGGAGGTAACACTGACGGTGGAACCATCGTAGGCGAAGGTAGCTGTGATTCCAATCGTTGCAATAAGTTGGTTGCTACAATAATAGTCTCTGCTTCTAGTCCATGATCTACCCGTAGCACGGCTAGTACTGTCAACGGTCAAAGTCTCCACATAGGAGACGCCATTTTCAAAGTTTGTCCCTTGGAAGGTTGCCTCAACAGCCAAAGCCTGATTAGGGAAAACTATGCAAATAAAAAGAGTTGTACAGAGAACAAAAGAAAGAACCCGCTTCATAACATCACTCCTGGGCGTTATCTGAAGAAATAGAGGAATCAGGAATGTAAAACTCTTCCCCATTGGCATAAGTGAACTCATACACCGTGATTTCATTGGGCTTTGACTTAAAGAAAAAGGTGTAAATACTGAACACCGCCAACAGCAGAACCAGTACCATACAAACCACCCGCGCCGCCAGCCGTTGCCGCTTCCACTGGCCCCGCTCCTCTGGGGTCAGTTCCTCCATCAGGGTCGCCGCCAGTTCCTCCGGGGTACCAAAGGCGGCCTCCAGCGCCGCCTCGTCTGGGACGGGGTTTTCCTCCAGAAAAGCGTTCAGCAGACCGGTCAAATGCTCCTCCAGCCGCTGTTTCGCGGCTCGTCCACAGCGGAGACAGCGACGGACCTCTCGCCGGTAGCGTGTCATGGCTTCATTCATGGTTTGTCAGCTCCTTTTCAATCACACAACACAACAGCCCGTGTTATGGCGCGTCCGCCGAGGAAGCAGAACTGTCCGCCAGAACGGAATCAGGAACATAAAACTCGTCCCCGTTGGGATAAGTGAACTCATACACCGTGATTTCATTGGGAATTGAACGATAAATAAAGGTGCCGATGGTGTACACCGCAACCACTGCCAGCAGAAGGACCAACACCACCCGCACCGCCAGCTTTTGCTTTTTCCACTGGCCCCGCTCCTCTGGGGTCAGTTCCTCCATCAGGGTCGCCGCCAGTTCCTCCGGGGTACCAAAGGCGGCCTCCAGCGCCGCCCGGTCCGGGGTGGGGTTTTCCTCCAGAAAAGCGTTCAGCAGACCGGTCAAGTGCTCCTCCAGCCGCTGTTTCGCCGCCCGGCCACAGCGAAGGTGCTTGCGGACTGCCCGCCGATACTGGGTCGCCGCCTCGTTCATGTGCCGTCCCCTCCCTTCAAAATCTCGGAAACGCCGGTGATGAACCGGTCATAGGTCTCCAGCAGCTCCTGGAGGTAGGCCCGGCCCTCTGGCGTGATTTTGTAATACTGTCGCCAGCGCCCGTCTGGTGCCACCCGCTTTTTGCTCTCGGTGATGTACTCCGCCCGTGACATCCGGTAGATGGCCGCGTAGGGGAAAACGATGGTCAGGGTGCCGCCGCTCTTTTCTTTCAGGGCGTCGGTCAGCTCCCCGATGTAATATTCCCGCTGGGAAAGCAGGTGGAGCACCAGCAGCTCCGTCAGGGCTTTTTTCAGATTGTCTTCCAGGTTATTGGAACGCTCCTTCGGGTTTTCTGCCGCCAATGCTACGCCTCCTCCCGTTCCAGTTATAAAATATAGGATAAAAGACCCGAAGGGGTTTGTCAATCGTTTTCCCCAGAAAATGCGACACCAAAAATATTTTTCCATTTATATTTTTTGTTGTTGACAAAAAACTTGGGCTGTGGTAGGATGATAGCAGAAACAAACGAAGAAGGGATTTCCATGAAGAGACAAGTTTCCATATTCCTGCTTCTGGCGATGCTGCTGGCGGTCTGCACAGCCTGCGGCGGGAGCCAGACCACCGGGGACGGTTCCTCGTCCGCCAACAGCAGCCTTTCCGCCGCAGACGGGTCGGGCGGTGATGAAGCAGATGCCGCCGAGGTGGAGGCTGTGCTGGAGCAGTTCCTGACCAGCGTTTACACCACGGACGACCAGGGGCGTTACACCGCGTACCTGGCGGAGATGGAGGCGCTGGACAGCGCCGCTGGGTCGGGCAGCGCGGACGAGCAAAGTCTGCTGGACGAAGCGGCGGACAACTACTATGCCGGGTTCGCCTCGCTGGTGACGGACGATGTGTATACCCAGATGGTGCAGAACCGCGTCCCCTTCAAGTACGATGCGCTTTACGCTGACACCCCCGCCACGGTGCAGGAGGTGGCCCTGACCGCCCAGGAAGACGGCTATTCCTACGCCGTCACCCTGCAAATCGACGGCGAGACCGAGACCCGCAGCGGAGAGTTGCGGTGGGAAGAGCAGGACGGCTCAATTCTGGTCAGCTATTTTTACGAGGCGGATTGACCACTAATTTCAATCGTCCTATTGATATAAGGGCAGTTCGGTGGTAGTATGGTTTATAGAAGGCGTCCCAATCTTATTATACTGTATGCAGCAATAAGAGATATGTTGAAACAGGAAAAACAACTTCCAGAATCATACTACATCGAAAGGACTTGACTGTTATGAAAACACGCATCCTCAACATTTGCGGCGTGGCGTCCCTGCTGTGTGCGCTGGCCCTGCTGCTCACCGGCTGCGCCAGCCAGAACAGCGCCAACCTGTACGAGACCGATGCCTACTCCGTGGAGTTGGAGAGTGGCTGGACGGTCACGGAGCCGGAGAACAGCCCCGCCGCCGCCCTCACCGATGCCGACGGCCAGCAGGTGGCCACCCTGGAG
Source organism: Clostridiales bacterium (assembly GCA_021203685.1). Taxonomy (GTDB): domain Bacteria; phylum Bacillota; class Clostridia; order Oscillospirales; family Oscillospiraceae; genus Onthomonas. The sequence continues at coordinate 6,544 of JAJQAS010000086.1, forward strand.
GCCCGCACCGTGGAGGACGACCAGACCATCGCCATGCTGGTGGGGGCGCACTGCGACGTGGTTTCCACGGAGGACATCGCCCTGGAGGGCGAGGGCGCGACCCTGACCCGCGTGGTCTCCCGCTGGTGGCTCTCCGCCGCCCAGCAGGAGGAGGGCGAGGAGCAGCCGGAGGACGAGACCCATTACTTCTATTGGACGGACGACAACTATGTGGTGGAGCTGACCCTGTCCGAGGGCGTGGCGGATTCTGCCTCCTTTGAGACCCTGATGAAAAGCGTTGCGGTCAAATGAGCCGCATAACCCTGATTCCTTCTCCTCTTCCCCGACCGGAGCGGTGGGTGCGCCCCGGCCGGGGTTTTTGCCCTTTGTCCGTCGGAAACCCGGCCAAACGGGGGTAAATCGAAAAAATCTATGCTTCTTTCCGTTTTTTCATAAAAATCATTGCCAACTGTCAGATTCAATGCTATAATCTAGTCTGACATCCAATGCAAAGGAGTAGACTGTCATGATTTTTGATGAAGAAACCAGAGCATTGCTGGACATGGTCCGGGAATTTGTGGACAATAAGATCATCCCCCAAGTCGGTGAGATTGAAAAAACCGAAAATCCCCCCGAGGCGGCCAAGCCCCTGCTGGACATGGCCTGCGACATGGGCCTGAACGAGCTGTGCGTCCCCGTGGAGTTCGGCGGCAACGGCCTGACCAACGTGCAGTGCTTCGCCATCTGCGAGGAGATCGCCCGGGGCGACATCGGCATCGGCACCACCCTGATCGGCAACTGCCTGGCTTCCTATCCGGTGCTCATCGCCGGTAACCACGACCAGCAGAAGCTGTGGTTTGAAACCATGCACGAGAAGAAGTACGCCGCCTTCTGCCTGACCGAGCCGAATGCCGGTTCCGACGCGGGCGGTGTGCGCACCACCGCCGTGCTGGACGGGGACGAATACGTCATCAACGGCACCAAATGCTTTATCTCCAACGGCCCCATCGCGGGCATCTACACGGTGCTGGCCTCCACCCGGCCCTCCGCCGGTATCATGGGCCTGTCCGCTTTCATGGTCGAGCGGGACCGCCCCGGCGTGTCCATCGGCAAGGAAGAGGACAAGATGGGTATGCGTCTGAGCTGCACCAGCGAGGTCATCTTCGACAACGTCCGCATCCCCAAGGACCACTTGCTGGGCCGGAAGAACCGGGGCTTCAAGTATATCATGGAGACTCTGGACCACAGCCGGGCCGGCGTGGGCGCGTTCGGCATCGGCATCGGCCAGCGTGTGGTGGAAGAGGCCACCAAGTACGCCAAGCAGCGCCGTCAGTTCGACCAGCCCGTGGCCAACTTCCAGGCCGTGGAGATTTTGCTGGCGGACATGGAAATTCAGGTTCAGGCCGGACGGCAGATGTACCTCCACGCCGCCGAGCTGATGGACGCTGGCCTGCCCTTCACCAACGAGGCCGCCATCGCCAAGACCTTCGGCACCGACACCGGCATGAAGTGCGCCGTGGACGGCGTGCAGGTCATGGGCGGCTACGGCTATATGAAGGAATACCCCATGGAGAAGCTGATGCGGGACGCGAAAATTCTCCAGATCTACGAGGGCACCAACCAGGTGCAGCGCACCGTCATCGCCGGGCAGATCAAAAAGAAGTACACCGACAACGGCAAGAAGCCCGCCCCCAAGCCCGCTGCTGCCGCCCCCAAAGCCTCGCCTAAGGCCGAGGCCAAGCCCGCTCCCGCGGCGGCCCCCACTCCGGCACCCGCCGTCTCCGGCGGCAAGCCCCTGAACCTGCTGGTCTGCGTCAAGCAGGTGCCCGACACCACCCAAATCAAAATCGACCCGGTGAAGCACACCCTCATCCGGGAGGGCGTCCCCGCCATCGTCAACACCTACGACACCTACGCCCTGGAGACTGCCCTGCGGCTGCGCGAGGCCAACGGCGGCAAGATCACTCTGGTCTGCATGGGCCCCGACCAGGCCAAGGAAGCCCTGCGGGACTGCATCGCCGTGGGCGCGGACGAGGCGTATCTGCTCTCTGACCGGGCCTTTGGCGGCTCCGACACCCTGGCCACCAGCCGCATCATCTCCACCGCCATCAAGACCATCGAGGAGAAGAACGGCAAGCCCTTCGACATCATCTTCTGCGGCAAGCAGGCCATCGACGGAGACACCGGCCAGGTTGGCCCGGAGCTGTCCCAGCATCTGAACCGCTCCCTCATCACCTACGCCTCCGAGGTGGAGCTGAAGGACGACGTTCTCCGCGTCAAGCGGGAGAGCGACGAGGGCTACGACTACTTCACCGCCCCCCTGCCCTGCGTCATCACCATGAACAAGACCCCCTACGACCTGCGCTATCCCAGCCTGAAGGGCAAAATGGCCGCCCGCAACGCCGAGATTACCGTATTGACCGCCGCCGAAGTGGTGGTGCCTGCGGACAAGCGGGGCCTGGCGGGTTCCCCCACCAAGGTCAAAAAGACGTATACCCCCACCCACCAGAAGAACGGCATGAAGATCGAAGGGCTGGAGGCCGCTGAGGCCGCCAGCAAGCTGGTGGGCCTGCTGGGCGACGCCAAGCTGCTGTAAGGAGGGTGCTGACTATGTCTAAGAATCTTTGGGTATTTATCGAGACCGACGAAGGCCGCGCCAAGAACGTGGGCTACGAGCTGCTGACCCCCGGCCGCGCCATGGCGGACAAGCTGGGCGAGGCGCTGGTGGCCGTGGTCATGGGCCAGAACGTGGAGCCTGTGGCGAAGCAGGCCATCGCCTACGGCGCGGATCAGGTCCTTCTGGTGGAGGGCGAGGAGTACAACACCTACAACACCGACGCCGCCACCTACGCCATGTGCCAGCTGATTGAAAAGTATCAGCCCACCATCGTCCTCTACGGGGCCACCAGCAACGGCCGGGACCTGGGTCCCCGTGTGGCCTGCAAGATGCAGACCGGCCTCACCGCCGACTGCACCGGCCTGGACATCGAGAACGGCCTGATGATGTCCACCCGTCCCACCTTTGGCGGCAACCTGATGGCCACCATCGCCTGCCCCGACCACCGGCCCCAGATGTCCACCGTCCGGCCCGGCGTGTTCAAGAAGATCCAGCCCGACGAGAGCCGCACCGGCGAGATCATCGCTGAGGACATCCACATCGACCCCGCCGCCATCCGCGTCAAGCTGTTGGAGCGGGTCAAGGAAGTGGCCGAGGCCGTCAACCTGGAGGAGGCCGACATCATCGTCTCCGGCGGCCGCGGTGTGAAAGGCCCCGAGGGCTTCTCCGTCATCCGCGACCTGGCCGACGCCATGGGCGGTGTCGTGGGCGCGTCCCGCGCCGCCGTGGACGCGGGCTGGATCCCCCACGCCCATCAGGTGGGCCAGACCGGCAAGACCGTGGCCCCGAAAATCTATGTGGCCTGCGGCATCTCCGGCGCCATCCAGCACCTGGCCGGTATGAGCGGTTCCGACACCGTCATCGCCATCAACAAAGACCCCAGCGCCCCCATCTTCGAGGTGGCGGACTACGGCATCGTGGGCGATTTGTTTGAGGTCATCCCCGCCCTGGTGCAGGAAATTAAGGCCGCGAAGGAATAAGCCCCGGAAACCTCTCCTAAACCAAAAACATTCGACACCCGGATACAGGCTCAACCCTTGTATCCGGGTGCTTTTTTTGACAAAACCGGTCTCCACCGCTTGACTTTTTTTACGCGGTCTTGTATGATAGTTCCAAGTTTGAAACCGATTCCACTTTTACAAGAAATGAGGAATGTGTTATGTATGACATCACCGCACTGGGCGAACTGCTCATCGACTTCGCCCCCGTCAGCACCGACGAGGCCGGGTATCCCACCATGGCTGCCCATCCCGGCGGAGCGCCTGCCAACTTCCTGGCCGCCATCAACATGCTGGGGGGCAAGACCGCCTTCCTGGGCAAGGTGGGGGACGACGCCTTTGGCAAGCTGCTGACCAACACCGTCCGGGAGGCGGGCATCGAGGCCCGCGGCATCCTGAAGGACCCCGGCTACTTTACCACCCTGGCCTTTGTCACCCTGGACGAGACCGGCGACCGGGAGTTCTCCTTCGCCCGGAAGCCCGGCGCGGACACCCAACTGCATTTTGAGGAGCTGGACCTGTCCCTCATCGACGAGGCCAACGCCTTCCACTTTGGCACCCTCTCCCTGACCGGGGAACCCGCCCGCACCTGCACCCAGAAGGCCGTGGCCTACGCCAAGAGCAAGGGCAAGCTCATTACCTTCGACCCCAACCTGCGGGAACCGCTGTGGGACGACCTGGAGGAGGCCAAAAAGCAAATTCTCTGGGGCCTGGAGCAGTGCGACGTGGTGAAAATCTCCGACAACGAAATTGAGTTCCTCTTTGGCTGCACCCCGGAAGAAGGGGCGCAGAAGCTGCTGAAGGACTTCGGCATCCAGCTGGTGTTCGCCACCCTGGGGCCGGACGGCTGCCACTTCGCCAACAAGACCTGTTGCGGCACCGCCGGGAAGGTCAGCGGCATCAAGGTGGTGGACACCACCGGCGCGGGGGACATCTTCGGCGGCACCGCCGTCCGGGAGGTGCTGCGGGCCTCTGCCGCCCCCGGCGACCTGGGCAAGGACGAGCTGACCGAGATCGTCCGGCTGGCCTGCGCCACCGCGTCCCTCTCCGCCACCCGGTTTGGCGGCATCTCCAGCGTCCCCACCAGGGAGGAAGTGCTGGCGCTGCTGGCGAAGCAGTGAGGGGAGCTGTTAGCTTTTAGCTATTAGCCGTTAGTTGCGGAGTGCGAACACATCTGTTGTATCAATACACATATGGTTCGGTTTTTTATAACGGTAAGTGTAGGGGCGGCCTGTGGCCGCCCGGGATAAGCAGGCGGTTTTTGCGGGCGGCC
>JAJQAS010000214.1 GCA_021203685.1 Clostridiales bacterium
CCCCGGCGCTGGCCCCTTCCCCATCGAAGCCCTGCCCCACCCCGACTACAAAAAGGTTCTCCTGCGGGAGGGCGACGTGATCGACCTGGGTGGCAGGATCATCGAGGTGCTGGAGGCCAAACCCGCCCACTGCAACAGCAGCCTGTTCTTCCTGGACCGGGCGGCGGGCATGGTGTTCGCCGGGGACGAGTTCGAGGCGGCCCAGACCATGCTCTACGACAACTCCTACAACCCCGACGCCCCCTATGTGGTGCGGGAGCGGCTGGAAAGCCTCCGCGCCAACGCCCAGCGGCTGCTGGCCCTGGAGGGACTGAACTGGATTCTGCCCAACCACAACGGGTTCCCCATCGCCAAAAGCTACCTGGAGGACTACGTGGGTCTGGTGAACGCCATTTTCGCCGGAACCGCGACGGTGGAGGACAAACTCAACCACCGCTATGTGGAGATGGACCCCAAGGCCCCCTTCCTGTGCCGGGTGCGGTACGGGCATTGCAGCATCTTCATCCGCAAGGACGAAGTGATGAAGGTTTACGGAAAGGGTGAATGAGATGGGCATCAACTACAGCAAGGTTTCCGACTGGATTCTCCAGGAGGACACCTTTGCCCCCCAGAAGCTGGGGAAGACCGAGGCCATTATGAGCCTGGGCAACGGCTATCTGGGCGTTCGCAGCGCCACGGAAGAACGGTATCTCCGGGAGACCCGGGGGGCCTTTGTGGCCGGGACCTTTAATAAATTTGACGAGAACGAAGTGACCGAGCTGCCCAACGCGGCGGACATGACCGCCATTGAGCTGACTGTTGACGGGGAACCCTTTGACCTGACCGCCGGACAAATCGAGGACTACAGCAAGGAACTGAACATCCGCACCGGCGAGCTGAAGCGGAGCGTGGTGTGGACCTCCCCCGCCGGGAAGAAAATTTCCTATACCTCTTACCGGGTGGTCTCCCTGAAAAACCTCCACCAGATGGCCCAGCGCATCGAAGTGACCCCGCTGAGCGGGGATGTGACAGTAAAAATTCGCTCCGGCATCAACGGCACCATGACCAACACCGGCAGCCAGCACTTCTCTGAGGGCGACAAGCGGTTCTATGACAAGCAGTTCATCCAGTTCGTGCAGAAAACCACCCAGTCGGGCATCAACTTTGTCAACACCACCGTCCACAAGCTGACCGTGGCCGGACAGGTGCAGACCGAGGACGCTCAGGTCTACATCGAGCGGCGGGAAATTTTCGCCGGGTACGAGGTGAGTGTCAAGAAGGGCGAACTGCTGGAAATCGAGAAATATTCCAACCTGGCCACCACCCGGGACTTCGACAGCCAGGGGAAATCCACCGAGGACCTGCAAAAAGAGGGCCTCACCGCCTGCAAGGAGATGGAGGCCGCCGGTTACAAGAGCATCGCGGCGGAATCCGCCGAAGCGTGGGACAAAGAGGTTTGGACCAACGCCCCCATCACCATCCAGGGCGGCGAACAGGCCGCGCTGGACGAGTTTGCCATCCACTTCGCCCAGTACCATATGAGAATCATGGTCCCCGCCCACGACAACCGGATGAACATCGGGGCCAAGGGTCTTTCCGGCGAGGGCTACAAGGGCCACTGCTTCTGGGATACGGAAATTTTCCTGCTGCCCTATTACTGCTTCACTTCTCCGGACACCGCCCGGAAGCTGGAGGAGTACCGCTACCTCTCCCTGCCCGGCGCACACGCAAAAGCCGCCCACAACGGCTATCAGGGGGCCATGTTCCCCTGGGAGTCTGCCTGGCTGGACGACGGCGAGGTGACCCCGGAGTACTGCGACGTGGACATCCTCACCGGTCTGCCGGTGAAGGTGTGGTCGGGCTTCATCGAGCAGCACATCACCTCTGACGTGGCCTTTGGCGCGTGGCAATACGCCACCATCGCCGGGGACGAGGATTTTATGGAAAAATACGGCTACGAGCTGATGATGGACACCGCCATTTTTTGGGCCTCCCGGCTGGAGCCCGGCGAGGACGGCGCTTACCACATCAACGACGTGGTCGGCCCCGACGAGTTCCGGGAGCACGTCAACGACAACGCCTTCACCAACTACATGGCCCGGTGGAACATGGCCAAGGCCATGGAGTATTACCACCTGCTGAAAGCGGAAAAACCGGCGATTTTCGCCGCTCTCAACGAAAAACTGCACCTGGACGAGGCGTATCCCAAGTGGGAGGACGGCTGCGCCCACATCTTCCTGCCCCAGCCCACGGCGGAGAACGTGCTGCCCCAGGACGACCGCTACCTCAGCTGCCGGGACATCGACCTGACCAAGTACAAGCAGCAGGAGCACGTGGGCGGCATCACCCGCGACTACAACCTGGAGCAGATCAACCAGATCCAGGTCTCAAAGCAGGCCGACGTGCTGGTGCTGTTCTTCCTGCTGGAGGACGAGTTCTCCCCGGAGGTCAAAGCCGCCACCTGGAAGTATTACGAGCAGCGCACCATCCACGATTCCAGCCTGTCTCTCTCCACCCACGCGGTGCTGGCCTGCGACATGAAGCAGCCGGGTATGGCCTATGAGCTGTTCCAGAAGGCGTCCATGATCGACCTGGGGCCGTTTATGGGCTCCTCCAACGCTGGCATCCACGCCGCCTCCTTCGGCGGCACCTGGCAGTGCGTGGTCTACGGCTTCGGCGGCGTGCGGATGCTGGGCGGCAAGCTGCGCATCGACCCGTTGCTGCCAGATGCCTGGGACAAGCTGACATACACCCTCCTCTGGAAGGGCCAGAAGCTGGCGGTAGAGGTGACCAAGGATTCTGTCACCGTGGAGAACCTGACCGGCTGCGCCCCCGTGGAGCTGGAAGTGGCCGGAGAGATGTACACCCTGAGCGAAAAATTGACCTGCGCCCTGGCGCAGTAAGAGGTGACCCAATGAGCTACGCAGGAATGAATTTCATCAACGACCACGTCCTCATGGAGCAGGAATACAGCCTGCTCAACGAGGCAAACGTGGCCACTCTGCTCACCACCGGCAACGGTTACATGGGCGTCCGGGCCAGCCTGGAGGAGTATTCCAGCCTCGGCATCCAGGGCCTGCTGGTGCGGGGCGTCATGGACGAGGTGGTGGAAGTCCGCCTGACCATGTGCGACAACATGTACATGAAAAAGTACTATGTGGAGGAGGAACGGCTCAAAAAGTTCGAGAAACAGGAGCGGGCCATCAATCTGCTGGACTTTTTGCTCATCCGCTTTGAGATAAATGGCGAGGTCTTTTATCCCTGGGAGGGGAAGGTCCTCTCCTGGAAGCGGTGGCTGGATCTGTCCGACGAGACCCTCCACCGGGAGGTGGTTTGGGAGAACAGCCGGGGCCAGAAGAGCCGCCTGACCTTCCAGCGCTTCGCCAGCTTCGCGGACGACCACCTCTACTGCATGAAAGCGACCATCACGCCGCTGAACTACACCGGCAGCGTGCGGGTTTTGAGCGGCCTGGATCTCCGCACCAAATCCAACGGGCAGATGCCCCAGAAGACGGTGGACGTGGGCTTCGAGGACCAGACCCTGTGGCAGGAGGAGATCGTGGGGCCGAAGTACGGCTTCCACGCCGTCACCGCCGTGGCCCACGAGTTCAGCCTCGGCTCCGCCGCCTGGGAAAACATCCAAGAGGACGGCCTTGTGATGCAGGGCATCTCCTTCGAGGCCCAGCAGGGCCAGACCTACACCCTGGAAAAGCTGATTTCCACCGTCACCAGCCGGGACTTCGAGGCGGGCAAGACCCTCTCCGGAGGCGAGCTGCTGCAAGAGAGCACGTCCCTCCAGGACTGCCGCCAGAAATACCTGGCCGCGCTGAAAGCCAGCAGCTACGACCAGGAGTACCAGCGGCACGCCGCCGTGTACGGCAAGCTGTTTGCAAACCTGGAGATTTCCATTCAGGGGGACGACACTGCGGACCGGGCCATCCGGTTCAGCAACTACCACACCCTCATCTCCCTGGAACGCAACGACTACGTCCACAGCTTCTCCGCCAAGGGGCTGACCGGCGAGACTTACAACAACTTTGTTTGGTGGGACGCGGAAATCTTCCAGGCCCCGGTGTTCCAACAGACCCTGCCGGAGTACAGCAAAAACAACATTTTGTTCCGGTATTCCCACCTGAAAGAGGCCAGAGAGCTGGCGGCAAAAGAGGGCTGCCGCGGAGCGCGGTTCCCCTTCACCACCGGCGTCACCGGCGAGGAAACCGTCTGGATCGACGTGCGGCACCCCTTCATGCAAATTCACTGCGTCTCTGACATCGCCCTCTCGGTGCTGAACTACTACACCTGCACCGGCGACGACCAGCTGATGCAGGACTACGGCATGGAACTGCTCATGGACGTGTGCCGGTACTGGGTTTCCCGCGCCGTCTGGAACGGGGAAAAGAATCGCTATGAGATTTTGCAGGTGACGGGCACCGACGAGCATCACCCCTATGTGGACGACAACGCCTACACCAACTACAGTGTCCACCACGTCCTGACAGACACCCTGCGCCTGCTGGAGAAGTACGGCGCTGCGCTGGACGGTGTCCGGGCCAAAATCGGCTTCACCGAGGCTGACGAGGCGGAAATTCGCCAGGTGGCGGATGGGCTTTACCTGCCCATGAGCCGGGGCGGCATGATCCCCCAGTTCGACGGGTATTTTGACCTCTCCCGGGAACTGGAGGTACAGGGCGGCAGCAAGAGCGGCTACACCCAGATGAAGCAGGCGGGCCTTTACAACAAGAGCCAGGTCATCAAGCAGCCTGACGTGCTGATGCTCTTCGCCTATCAGAATCTGGAATGGCCGGAGCAGGTCTACCGCCGGAACCTGGACTATTACCAGGGCCGGTGCGAGGCGGCTTCTTCCCTGTCCTACTGCGTTCACTCCATCTGCTTTGCCGACATGGACATGCCGGAGAGCACCTACGGCTACCTGATGGAAACCGCGGAGATGGACCTGAAAAACATGCACGGCGGCACCGAGAACGGCATCCACTCCGGCTGCGCCACCGGCGCGTGGATGGCGGTGGTCCGCGGGGTCGCAGGCATGAAGATGCGGGAGACCGGCGTGACCTTCGCCCCCCACTTCATCCCCTGGTGGGAGGAAGTCTCCTTCCACTGCGTCTGGCACGGCCTGGGCTATCAGGTGACCCTCTCCAACGAGGAGCTGCGGGTCTGCGCCGACCTGGACAACGCCGCGCCGCTGCCGGTGACTGTGGGCCAGACCGCGCAGCAGCTGAACCCCGGCGAGACCGGGCGGTATTCCCTGGCGTAATACAACAAAACAACAACGATGAGGAAGTGCGACATCGAAATACAAGGGAATCATCTTTGATCTGGACGGAACCAGCTTCTCTGACCTTGTGGCAACAGACTAATTGTACCGGGTTTCCGGTGTGTCGAACGGCTGTCCCTTTTCCGTTTTCTAACCCTCTTTCTCCAATCAGTTGCTTACTCCTCGCTCTCTCACCCTCCAAAGGCAGCCGTTTGAACACACCTGAGACATAAGGCAGCACCGCACGAGCTGCAGGACGCCGCAGCGTTCGCCCTGTGGTGCTGCCACACAAAAACGACACCGCACAACCTGTGTTTTGCAGATTGTGCGGTGCTTCTTTTGCGTGGTTTAGGAACCTCTGATTAAATAACTCCCGGCGTCTGGACGGCATATTTCGTGCAACTCTTCGTTGCGAAATCTTGAAATCCACAAAGGATTCCTGCGATTTCGCGCCTCGATTTGCGCAAAATCTGCTCGCCCAGCCATCCAAGGCCATTTAATCAGAGCTTCCTTAGTTCAGCGGGTTCTCCAAAATGGCTTCTCCGTCCTTCGCGGTCAGCTTCATGAAACACGGGCGTTCCTGGTACTTATCGTTGGGATAGTGCAGGGCAAACCAGAGCTGCCCGGCTTTGTCCTCGAACACCATCCCGTGGCCGCCGTTTTCCGGGAAAACCGGTTTGTCCAGCTGCCGCCACGGTCCCGCGACGATCCCGCTCTCGGATACCGCAACGCCCACTGCGTAGCCGCAGGTGCCCCAGCTGGACCAGGTCATGCACAGCCCCAGCCCCGGCAGGGGAAAGACACAAGGCCCGTCAGTGAAGTAGACATCGCCCTCCATCCCAAATTCCGCCTGCGCAAAGGGGACCGGATGTGCCCACTTGGCCTCCCCCGCCGAAAACAGCAGGGTCGGCTCCCCCACAGGGGCCGACAGGTCGGGTTCCAACTGGACGATGCACATATCCCCGTTGGGGTTGTCCTCAAAGGAGTGGGAGAAGATGAGATAGGGTGTGCCGTTTTCCACGTAGAGCGTCCCGTCGATGCTGGTCCAATCCCGCGGCGTCAGCTCCACCCCATAGGGCACAAACGGGCCGGTGGGGCTGTCGCTGCGCAGCACATAGACGCCCTTTTTCCGGTCAGCAGCCCCCAGCGTCGTCAGAAAATAGAACGCGCCCCGGTAGAAATAGCACTCCGGCGCCCAATAACTCCGGTCGGCGAAAAAGCCCTCCGGGCGGTGGAAAATCTCAAAGGGGCCTTCCCAGTTCTCCCTGTCGTCGCTCACAAAGCAGTCAAACCCGTCCGCCGGGCCCCAGCAGGTGGCGCTTCTGGTGCCATAGAGATAATACCGGCCCTCGTGCAAAAGCACATATGGGTCACGAATGTTGATCTCCGTTGTTTTCATCTTCGCAGCAGCCCCTTTCTATCATTCTGACTTCTACATATACAAGGAAAAGATACGTCAAAACGCAATGTTCAGCTCCGCCGTCAAACCGTTCTCCGCGGTCACCTTCACATGGACGCTCCCGGTTTCGGCGATCTTGCGCAAAATCAGGGCGGTCTCTCCGTTCCAGGTGTCGGCCACGCCGTCGAGGTAGTTGTAATCCGGCTTGGGGTTGCCGCTGCCGAAGCCCGCCAGCGCGGCGTCACCCGACACTTCGGCGGTCAACTTGCAGTCCGCGCCAGTGACGAGAGCGCCGCTGCTGTCCACCAGGCTTCCCCGGAGGAAAATCAGCTCACCTTCTGTCTCCTCCTGAGAGAAGGCCAGCTTTGCCGGTTCTCCGGCGGTGGTCAGCTCGGTCCGGGCGACTTCCTGCCCGTTCTCGTAGAGGACGGCGGTGACAGTTCCGGCCTCGTAGACCGTCTCGAACAGGGTGCGATACCCCGCCGCAGCCCCGCTGGGCTGTTTGCCGAGAGACTTGCCGTTCACCAGCAGCTCCACCTCGTCGCCGGGGGCATAGACCTCCACCACGACGGGTTTGCCCTCACAGCCCTTCCACGTCCAGGAGGAAAGGCTGTCGCTGATGACCCAGGAGGTCTTGATGAGGTTCTCCCCGTAGTGGTTGGGATCCTGGACGGTGATGTAAGGCTCGTTCCGCAGGCCGAACACGCACTCCCGGAAGTAGGACGCCGGACGGCGGAAGCCGGTGATGTCCAGGTCACCGCAGTAGGCCAGCTGGCAGGGGAACTGCGCGCCGAAGCCGCCTTCTCCCCAGTGGTAGGCGGGGATACCCACGCCGGCCTCGCCGATGTAGTCCCAGCCCGTCCAGGTGAAGTCGCCGATGACGTGGGGACACTTTTTGATGACTTCCCAGTTCCGGGCAATTTCCGGCGGGTAGGTCTCGCTGCCCACGATGACCCGGTCGGGGTAGGTGACGCCGTCCGACTCGTACCGGGCGGTCATATAGTTGTAGCCAATCACGTCCAGCGCCGCGTCCGCCATCTCCAGCCGCTCCGAAATGGCCCGGTGGCAAACGATGTCGTCCATGTGGCTGTCCATCACGGTCATGAACTCGTTGACATTGCCGCCTGCATCGCTCCCCTGGCTTTCCCCGGAGCCTTGCATCACGTCCGCCATGATCTCGTCCATCCGGTCACCGGCGGCGAACACGCCGTTGATTCCTGCGGTGGTGTACCGGGTGGGGTCCAGCTCCTTCACCTTCTGGCACAGCTGGGCGCAGACCTGCGCCCCGTGGACGGTGCCGATTTCCGGAATTTCGTTGCCCACGGAGTACAGCACCACACAGGGGTGATTTCTGTCCTTGCGCACCATGGCGGTGAGATCCTGCTCCCACTGCTCCCGGAAGTTGAGGGCGTAGTCCAGGTCGGACTTGGCCCGGTCCCACATATCCACGAACTCGTCCATGACGTACAGGCCCACCTGGTCGCAGGCCCGGAGCATGGCTGGGGCCATGCCCTGGTGGGAGGAGCGGATGGCGTTGAAACCCGCCTCCTTCAGCAGTTTGGCCTGGCGGAGGTGGAACGCATCGAAGGTGGCGGCCCCCAGTAGGCCGGAGTCGTGGTGAACACAGGCCCCCGCAGCTTCACGGGTTTGCCGTTGACCCGGAGGCCCCGCCTGGCGTCCAGCGCCAGGGTGCGGATGCCAAAAGCGCCGGTCTCGCTGTCCAGCACAGTGTCCCCATCCCGGAGGGTGATTTCATAGGTATAGAGAGTCGGGTTCTCATCCGACCAAAGCTGAGGCCGGGCCACGGCGATGCGTTGGGAGACCGTGCGCGCCTCCCCGCCCAGCAGGGTCAGCACGGACTGACATTTGGACACCTCCCCGCCGGAGGCGTCCCGGAGAACCGTCTCCATCGTCAGGGCCTGGGGGGCGTGCTGGCGGCTGGACAGCTCGGCGGAAACGCAGAGGGCGGCGTAATCCTCATCTGCGGTCTCGGTGACCACCTGCACCCCGTCGGGCACCAGATGCACCAGCCCGGATTCCATCAGATACACGTCCCGGTAAATGCCGCTGCCGGAGTACCAGCGGCTGTTGGTCATGTTGCAGTTGCGCACCTGAACGCGGATCTCGTTCTCCGCCCCGTAGGTGACCAGGTCGTTCAGCGGCACGTAGAAGGTGGAGTAACCGAAGTTGTTCTTCCCGGCCAGCTGGCCGTTGATATAGACCATGGCGTTGCTGTACACGCCCTCGAATTTCAGCAGCAGCAGCTTGTCCTTCTGCGCCTGGTCGACGGTCAGGGTTTTCACATAGGTGTACACGCCGCCGTCCCGGTAACCGGTGTTGCCTCCGTTGAGGCTTTCCGGGTAGGCCCGCTGCTCCAGCATGGCATCGTGGGGCAGGTTGATTTTTTTCGCTTTTTCAGAAATCCCCCACACCAGGGCGAAGGAGTTCCTGTCCTCCCAAAACAGCCAGTCGTTGTTCCATTTCTGTGCGTTCATAAGGGGTTCCTCCTGTTGAATTGAATTTCTTTCTTGGGACCGCTTCCCCGGGGCAAAAAAATGCACCCACGCCCCTTTGCGGGGGCATAAGGGAAAGCAGAACGGTCCGACCTTGCCTTTTGATATCTACATAAAGTTTAACAAAATATTTTTCTGAAAGCAACGGCGTTTTTTTGGATTTATCCGACCTATTTTAGGGAAAAACGAGCCAAAGCTGTGAAACCACGCGATTTAGGCACGTACCCTCTCAATAGCCTACCGCCGTGAAGAAGGTCTGTGGTGTTTTGGATAGCTGGGCAAACGGAGCAAATTCTGTCAGTGCATCGGATAAAATTTGTCATTTCAGCGAACAACAAATGCTTTTATAATAACAACATCAAAAACAAATAAGCGAGGTGACACAACATGAACAAATACTACCTGGCCATCGACATCGGCGCCTCCTCCGGGCGGCACATTCTGGGCAGCGTCCAGGACGGCAAAATCGTGTTGGAGGAGATTTACCGCTTCGACAACCGGCAGCTCCGCAAAAACGGCCACGACTGCTGGGACATGGACAACCTGTGGAACGGCATCGTGGGCGGGCTGAAAGCCTGCAAAGCCGCCGGGAAGCTCCCCGCCACCGTAGGCATCGAAACCTGGGCGGTGGACTACGTTCTGCTGGACGAAAACGACAAGGTTTTGGGGGACGCTGTGGCCTACCGGGACAGCCGCACCGAGGGCATGGACGCACTGGTGGAGGCGGAAATTTCCCCGGATGAGCTGTACGACAAGACCGGCATCCAGAAGCAGATTTTCAACACCATTTACCAGCTAGTAGCGCAGAAGCAGGAACACCCGGAGCAGTTGGAACAGGCGAAGAGTTTGCTCATGCTCCCGGATTACTTCCACTTCCTGCTCACCGGGGTCAAGAAGCAGGAGTACACCAACGCCACCAGCACAAATCTGGTGAACGCCCGTGAAAAAACCTGGGATTTGGGCCTCATCGCCCGGCTGGGGCTGCCCACGGAGCTGTTCGGAGAGCTGTCCATGCCAGGGACTGTGGTGGGCGACTTCACGCAGTCAATCCAGCAGGAAGTGGGCTTTAACGCCATGGTAGTCCTCCCCGCCACCCACGACACCGGCTCCGCTTTTCTGGCGGTCCCCGCGAAAGATGACAACGCGGTCTACCTCTCCAGCGGCACCTGGTCGCTGCTGGGGGTGGAGAACCAGCAGCCCATCACCAGCGAGGCCAGCCGCGCTCAGAACTTCACCAACGAGGGCGGGGCGTGGTATCGCTACCGCTACCTGAAAAACATCATGGGCCTGTGGATGATTCAATCCATTCGCCGGGAGCTGAACGGCGTGAACTATGTAGAGGGCAAGACCGAGCGAACGGCCAGCGGAAAACAGTGGTCGTTCCCCGACCTGATTGAAGCCGCGCAGGGCGCGCAAAACTTCCCCTCCGTGGTGGACGTGGACGATGCCAGCTTTTTGGCCCCGGACAGCATGATTCAGGCCGTAAAAGACTATTGCGCCAAGACCAACCAGCCCGTCCCGGAGACAGTGGGGGAGGTCATGCAGTGCGTGTATGTCAGCCTGACCCGCCGCTATGCCGAAGCCATTGGCGATTTGCAGAAGCTCACCGGCAAAACCTACACCAGCATCAACGTGGTGGGCGGCGGCTGTCAGGACGGCTACCTGAACCAGATGACTGCCAACGCCACCGGCTTGCCTGTCTATGCCGGACCCATCGAGGGCACCGCCATTGGCAACCTGCTGGTGCAGATGATTCGGGCGGGCGAGTTCGACAGTCTGCAGGCGGCGCGGGACGCAGTTCGAGTGAGTTTCGATATTCCGGAAGTACAACCAATTACGTCAATTTGATAGTTTCTTTGAATTAGCCTTATCAATGGTTTCAGCCGGGAAACCCCTCCACCATGCTACGCATGGTCCCCCTCCCCTTTCAGGGGCGGCAAGAGGGGTGGTCGGTTGCAGAATGTACTGCTCTGCGGAATACCTGTACTATACTAGACAAAAGTAGCCAGATTCATCAATATAAGCATGGAGGTAATCCTATGTTAGTCAACACGAAAGTAAAGGTAGGCGTTTTTTCCATCGCGCTGGGGGCCTACCTGCCCCAGTTCCCCTCTCTGGTGCCGGAGT
>JAJQAS010000002.1 GCA_021203685.1 Clostridiales bacterium
AACCATGACCTCCTCAAACTCTCCGTTGCCCGCCGAGTGGTCGGGGTGGAAGTGGGTGTTGGCCACCAGAATGGGCTTGTCGGTCAGCTTTTCCACAAAGGCCCGCAGGTTGCCCACGGCGTAGCCAGTGTCGATGAGCAGGGCCTTCTCTTCGCCCTCCAGCAGGTACAGGTTCTGGGAGCCATTCATAAAGTTGATGAACCAGGTGCCTTCTACGGCCTGCCAGGCCACATAACTGCCAAAAATTTCTTCCAATGTGGGTTCCATGTTCGTTCCTCCTCTGAATACAGTCGGTTGAATACGGTCACTAAAATACAAAGTGATATGGTAGGCGCATGGCGAAAGAGATGCCTTTCGCCATGCGCTGACAGTTTGGGTGGTGTATCTTAGAACTTCGCGCCCCAGACGCCGCAGAAGGGGTCAACGGGGTTCACGCCCTTAAATTCGGAGCGGCCCATGAGCTTGTCCACCACCTGATCCAGCACCTCCTCGGTGGGGGTGTAGGCGTTGATAAAGGTCTTGATCATCGGCGCGTCCACCAGGTGGTAGGGGTTGGCCAGGGAGACGAACAGGGCGGGCACGTCGTTGACGAACCAGGGGGCGTCGGCGGCCATCAGGTGGACCCAGTCAATGCGGCGGACGGACTGGTTGCTGGCGGTGTCGATGCAGGCCACATAGACGGCCAGATCGAATTTGCTCTTGATGTCGGCCACGCCGCCCTCGAACATCTCGTAAAAGTCGGGCTTGCTGTAGTCGAACAGGGTGACCTCAAAGCCCTCATCTTCCAGCTTTTTCTTCATTTTGCCAGTGGCGCCCTCGCCGTCCTTGAAGCCGCCGCCGACCCGGTCCTCCAGCAGGTAGAGGCGGATCTTCTTGTACTTTTCCGGGGAAATAGGCAGCAGGGACTGGGTATCCTTGACCAGGGTGACAGCCTTGTCGGCGCACTCTCTGGCCTGGGCCAGGTGCTCGGCGCAGCCCACCACGGACAGGGCCTCGGGGCCGGGTACCAGGGTCCCGGCGGCCTTCATTTCGGGGAGGCCCATGGCGGCCTTCATGGCCAGCGTCCGGGTGACAGCCTCGTCCACCCGCTCCCAAGTCAGCCGCCCGTCGGCCAGGGCGTCCCGGATGAACTGGTAGTCCTCCCGGATGTCCTTGTTGAACAGAATCATGTCGCACCCGGCGGCAATGGCGGTGGGAATGGCCTCCCGGCGGGGCAGCGGCGTGTTGAAGCCGATCATGGGGGTGGCATCGGTGACCAACATTCCGTTGAAGCCCAGCTTGCCCCGCAGCAGCCCTTGCAGCAGCTCCTTGGACATGGAGGCGGGCAGGATGTCCTCGTCTTTCAGGTCGGGGTTGAAATACTTGCTGTAGGCGGGCTGCATAATGTGGCCCACCATGATGGAGAGGGTACCCGCGTTGACAACTTCCTGCCAGATGGCCCCATAGCTGGCGTCATACTCCTCCACGCTCAGGCTGTTGACGGTGACGGCCAGGTGCTGGTCCCGGTCATCCACGCCGTCGCCGGGGAAGTGCTTGACGGCGGCGGCCACGCCGTACTCTTTCAGGCCCTTCAGCTGCTCCTTCACAAAGCGGATGATGCGGTCCTGGTCGGTGCCGAAGGTACGCACGTTGGTGATGGGGTTGCGGAAGTTCAGGTCCAAGTCGCAGATGGGGGAAAAGGCCCAGTTGCAGCCCACGGCCTGGGCCTCCTTGCCGGCGATAGCGCCCAGGCGATAGGCGTTCACCGGGTCATCGCTGGCCGCCACGCCCATGGGCCGGGAGAAGTAGGTGCCGTCAGCGCAGATGCCGTTGCCGCCGGACTCCAGGTTTGCGCCGAACAGCAGGGGGATGCGGGAGGTCTCCTGGATCAGTCGGTGGGTCTTTTGCACCTCCGCTGCGGGCATGGGCCGGTAGAGCATGGCGCCGGGCTTAAATTCTTCCACAAAGCCTTTGAGATAGTTTTCCTCGGTGTTGCCGCCGATGGGGCAGAACAGCTGCCCGATTTTTTCCTCGTCGGTCATGGACGCCAGGGTCTCCTGCACCCAGGCCACGCCCTTGTCGTCCAGATAGAACGGATTCGCTCTCAAATCAACCATTTTTTGTGTCCTCCTGTCAGTTAAATTATGGGTATTTCTTTGAATTAGCTCCAGTATCAGCTGTTAGCCATTAGCCGTTAGCTGTTCGTCTTGTGCTGCAAGCCAAAAACGTTGTTCTTACAGGACAGCACCGCCAAACTAACAGCTAAAAGCTAAGAGCTAATAGCTCAATATCACGGCGCGACCACCAGCTCCTCCAGCTCCGAAATGGCAGCTTCAAGCTGCTGGGGGTCGTAAGGCAGGTAGCCCATGTGGGAGAGGTCCTCCAGGGTGTTGGCGGCCATCTCCGGGTTGCCGGACATGGCGATGCCCGCCAGGGCCGGGGTGTATTTGCCCAGCACCGCAATGGCGTTGGGGTCCTGAGCCAGCCGCCCCAGGGTCGTCATCCGGGTGTAGGGCTTGCGCAGGTCCTGCTCCGGCTGATAGAGGAAGTCGTAAGCACCGGCGGCGAGGGTCTGGGTGCCCGCCGGGTCGCCGGGCAGCGTCACCTCCGCCTCGCAGTTGAAGGGCACTTCAACGTGGGCCTTGAACTGCCCGTCAGGGCAAATCTCCCAGTTGCAGACGTAAGTTCCGTTGACGGAGGCATAGGAACAGTCCACCTTGCTCAGGCGGATGTCGGGGTGAGGCGCGATGGCGGCCCGGCCAAAGCCGGGGGTCAGGGGCCGGATGCCCGCCACGTAGGCGTAAACGAACTCCATGACGGAACCATACGAGTAGTGGTTCAGGGAGTTCATGCCGGTGTCGCTGATGGTGCCGTCCTCAAAGACGGAGTTCCACCGCTCCCAAACGGTGGTGGCCCCCAGGTTGACGCTGTAAAGCCAGCTGGGGAAGCCCTCTTTCAGCAGGAAGTCGTAAGCCTCCTCGTACAGCCCGGCCTCCGCCAGCACGGTACACAGCAGAGGCGCGCCCACAAAGCCGCCCTTGATCTGGTTCAGGTCCTGCTTGAGCCGGGTCTTGAACTGGCTGATGAGCTTGTCCCGGTCGCTGCCCAGGCCGAATTTCAGGGCGATGACGGCGGCGCTCTGGGTGTTGATGGCCAGCCTGCCGCTGGGGGTGAAGTATTCGTTGTCAATGGCCGCCTTGATGTGGGCCTCCAGCTCGGCGTAACGGGCGGCGTCCTCCTCTTTGCCCAGCACCTGGGCCATCTCCTTCACCATCTGGGTGGAGCGATAGTAGTAGAGGGTGGAGACATAAGTGTCATCGGTGCTGCCCTTGAAGCTGCTGGGGGTGGGGCCGTCCAGGGCCAGCCAGTCGCCGAAGGTGTCCAGGAAGTCAAAGAGATACGTGCGGCCCCGCTGGGCGTCCTGCCGGTCGATGTAGTCCACCCAGGCTTTCATCATGGGGTAGCTGTAGGCCAGCTCGTTTTTGTCGCCGTAGTAGGTGTAGAGGGTGTAGGGCAGGAAGGTGGCGATGTCGCCCCAGACGCTGCCCGCGCTCTCCTGGTGGCCGATGTTGGGGGTGAAGTTGGGCATACCGCCGTCCAGGTATTTCTGCTCGTCCTTCAAATCCTTGATGTACTTGTGGAAGAAGGCGCGGGTGTCCATATGGTAGCTGGCGGTGGGAGAGAACACCTGGGCGTCGCCCGTCCAGCCCAGCCGCTCGCTGCGCTGGGGGCAGTCGGTGGGGATGTCGATGAAGTTGGATTTCAGGCCCCAGACGGTGTTCTCATACAGGCGGTTGATTTTGGGGTTGCTGGTGGTGATATACCCGGTGCGCCGGATGTCGGAGTAGAGCACCCGCCCGGTGAAGTCCGCGCTGTTCAGCTCGCCCACCCAGCCGGTGACCCGGATGTAGCGGAAGCCGAAGAAAGTGAAGTGGGGGCGCACGGTCTCCGCTCTGCCGTCGGAGACATAGATGAACTGGGACTGGGCGTCCCGGTAGTTTCCGTTGTAGAAGTTGCCCTTTTGCAGGATTTCGCCGCAGTCCAGCACGATTTTCGTCCCTGCGGGAAGGTTGGACTGGAACTCCACGAACCCGGCGAAGTTCTGACCGAAGTCCAGCACGGTCTCCCCTGCCGGGGTATGAATGACTTCCTGGACGGGAATGCTCTCCATGGCCAGCACAGGGAGGCTGATGCGGTCCATCAGGTGGGAAATATCCAGATTCTTGGTGCCGGGGTCGGTCAGCACGTCAACAGGCTTTTTGGGGTTCTCCTTCCCCGCCCAGAGCTGGCGGTTCAGGGTCTCGCCCAGGTAGATGCCGGAGTCCTCCACGTCGGAGCCGTAGTATTCCCAGCTGCCGTCGGTGACGAGGACTTCCTCGCTGCCGTCGGCGTAGTCGATGTGCAGCTCCGCAATGGCGGCCATCCGGTCGCCGTAGTTGTTGGCCTGGAGGGCCAGCCCGAACACGGACATATACCAGCCCTTGCCCAGCATCAGCTCCAGCCGGTTCTGCTCTTGCAGGCAGTCCTCCACCGGGAAGGTGATGACCTGGAGGGTGCTGTCGTAGTCGCTGACGTAGGGGGTCAGGTACTCCTCCCCCAGCTTTTTCCCGTTGAGGTACGCCTCAAACAAGCCTACGCCGGAGACGTAGAGCCGCGCCTTCGCCACGGGCTTCTCCACGGAAAACGCCTTCGTCATCACGGGATGGAAGGTGTCCTCCTTGGCCGCGGCGATCCACTGGGCAGTCCACGGCTCGTCCATCTTGCCGGTCTCCAGGGTCTGGATGTCGCTGACGGCGCTGTCCCCGGCGTCCCCGGTGACGCGGACGCGGTAATAATAGGTGGTGCGGGGCCGCAGAGGGAAGTCCAGCGCCTCGCCGCTCTGGTTCAGTTGGCCCTCTTTGTGATAGAGCAGCTGGGCGAAGTCGCTGGTCTCGCTGACCTCGATGGCGGCGCTGGTCTGCCGGGCGCTGGACGTGTCGCACACGTTCCAGGAACAGACCATGCCGTCCAGCGTGTAGCCCAGAGGGCTTTCGATGCCGTTGATTCTGACATTTGTTATTTTCATGGGGGTTTTCCTTTCATCCTTTCTGTTACGAGTCGCTACTAACTACAACCTATTTTATTCCAAGCTATTGCGTGCTTTTTTCTCCAAATTCCGACATCTTTTACGAAGTTCTTGTCAACTGGTGTGGAAGCATGATATGATAGTATATCAGGCAGTCCTATCCATGTCGTTGTGATACGAAAGGCTTCATTTTTATCCCAGATCGCAAGGGCAAAACCAGTCGAGGTGCAGCTATGAATTATTACATTACCTATGGCGAACTGCAAAAACATCTGACGGAATATTACCAGCGCACCGGAAGCAAAATGCAGTTTACGGAGATGATCAGCTGGCTGTTCCAAGAGGGATTGCTCTCTGAGGTCGCCCCAAAGCCACCCATCACCTCGAAGCAGGTGATTACTGACATGACCGATAAAGAGGTCAACCGATTTATCGACTCCATCCCCATCACCGTCCAGGTGACCTATCGGAACAGTGAGCGGGTGTCCGAAGCCGACATCATCCCCGGCTTTCGGGACATCTTCATCATCCGACACCCCCGGCACACCCGCGCCCTGATGCACGTCCACAATTACTTTGAAATCAACTATGTGGCGGAGGGAGAGTGCGTCTTTCAGTTTGAGGGGGTCACCCGCACCCTGAAGGAGGGGGAATTCTGCATGATCGCCCCCGGCTCCAGCCACGACCTGGTCATCGACAGCGAAGCCACGGTGTTTTGCATCATGCTGCGCAAAAGCACCCTCAGCAAGACCTTCGCGCCGCTGCTGTCCAACAAGAACCTGCTGTCGCAGTTCTTCCACGCTTTTTTGTCCGGGAGCAACAAGACCAATTACCTGCTATTTTTCTGCGAGCGGGGAAAGTGGATCCGGCAAATCATCTTCAACGCCATGATGGAGTGTTACAAATCCGACGATTTCAGCAACATCTGCTGCATCAGCTGGCTCAACCAGATGTTCGTCTACCTGCTGCGCAACTACAGCGAGACGCTGCGGTTCTACGACTACCAGTTCGGCTCCGAGTTCATCCTGATTTTGCAGTACATTCAGCACCACTACCAGACCCTGACGCTGGCCGAATTAGCGAACTTTTTCCACTACAGCGAGCCGTATCTCTCCACCCTCATCAAGCAGAACACCGGCCAGAACTTTACGGACCTGGTCAAGGAGCTGCGCATGGCGGAGGCGGTAGACTACCTGCTCCACACCGACATGACCGTGCGGGAGATCGCTGAAAAGGTGGGGTACCACTCCGCCGACCACTTCTCCCGTACCTTCCGGGCGCAGTACAAGATGTCCCCACAGAAATTTCGCAAAGCGCAGCAGCAGACGGAGGACAACGATTTTCTGAATCCCTTCCAGACCCTTTAGGTCACATAACTGCAAAAGAGCCTGATACACAGAATGGGCTGCCGAAAGGCCGCCCATTCTGTTTTGTTTGAGGGGTGCGCCGCGCCGCTCAAGGCGGCTCGCGCGGCGTCACCGGGATGGTTTACATGGTCTTCTTCATCTCCGCGATCTCATCGTAGTACTTGGAGATGGGATAGATAGCCAGACAGAGAATGATAACGATGCAGGTGGCTGCGGGCAGGCCGAAGCGGATGATGTTGATGCCGAGCATGGCGGAGTCAGGCTGCTCCCCGATGGCGCCGGCCACATAACCGGTGATGGCCAGGACGGCCAGGATGCCGGAGTTGGACAAGGTGCTGCCACACTTCTGGGCGAAGCCCTTGATGGCGGAGATGGTGGCGCTCAGGCTCATCTTGTCCTTGAGCATGATGTAGTCGATGGTGTCGTTGACCAAGATGTTGATCATGGCCTGCTCCATCGCGCCAAAGGCGGTGGCGATGAAGGTCAGCACATACAGCAGTACCAGACTGGTCTTGCCAAAGAAGAACAGGATGATATAGCAGACCATGGAGACGCCCTGGGAGAACTGGAACGCCTTGACCACAGAGCCCTTGAAGATCTTGAGCAGAATGCCCATCAGGAACATCATGGAGACGATGGCGCCCACAGAGACGGCCAGCATATAGGTGCTGATGAGGTCGGGACGTGCCCAGTAGTACATGATGTAGTAGACGGAGGAGCCGAACATCAGGCCGTAGCCCAGAGAGGACATCATCCACACGATGATGACGCTGAGCAGCTCCTTGTGCTTGATGAGGCGCTTCAGGTCCTCGCCCACGGAGCGCTTCTCCACGGGCATCAGATACCGCTCGGTGCTGGTCTTGAACAGGACCCAGTACATGATGCAGGTGAACACGCCGTAGATGAACATCAGGGGGACATAGCTGCCGCCAAAGAGGGCGATGAAGTTGGTGGTGAAGCTGGAGGCGATGGTGAAGGCAATGGCCATGCAGGTGCCGCCGGCCTGGATCAGACCGTTACGGGTGTTGTCGTCCTTGACATGGGCGGGGAGGATGGACTGCCAGGGCATGGTCAGGATGGTGTAGAGCATACCCCACATGATGTAAAAGACTTCGGTGTAGACAATCTTCCCCATCATAGGCAGGTCGGGGTTGGCAAAGACCAGCATGGCCGCGGCGGTGAACAGCGGCGGGAAGAACAGGAAGTAGGGACGGTATCTGCCCCAACGGGATTTGGTGCGGTCTGCGATGGTACCCATGATGGGATCGTTGATGGCGTCCCACAGGGTGGCGATGAACAGCATGACGCTGGCTGCCGCAGCGGGGATGCCTACGGTGTCCGTCAGGAAGACGGAGAAGTAGGAGGAAATGGTGGCCGCGATGAGCATGGCGCCGCCCTGATAGGACAAGGCCCAGCTGACGCAAAACGCCTTACTCGGCTTTTCGGTTTTTGCGGCTGTGTTTGTGTCGTTCATTTTCGAGAACTCCTTTCTCAACCCAGGTTTCTTTGTCGGCATTTCGACTTTTGCCGTTACAAATATGCTACCAGCAACGCCAACATTTCACAATGTAGTTTTTTAATCAAGAGGCGATATTTTTACGATGTTCCTACATGTTCTTAAAAAATCCCTTTTCTCATCTGGCGCGGCTGTTTTGCCATCGGCGCGGCGGCGCGGTACTCCCTCCGGGACAAACAGGAAAAAACGCCCGAACAGGGGCAGGTGGAGCCTCTGTTCGGGCTTAGAAAAGGAACTGTTTTCTCACAACTGCGGAGGACGGCGAAGCGTCACTCCTCTTTGTTACACAGGGCCATGGTCCCTTTCAGGAGGAAGGGGAAGATGATGCAGGCCACCACATAGGCAAACACCAGGGTGGTGGGCAGAGAACTGACAAAGGCGATCAGCAGCACCGGCGTGAAGCCCATTTCGTAGAACATACATAAAAAGCTCATGGCCGCCGTCATGACCACCACAATGGCCAGCATCCGCAGGAAGTAGAACAGCGGGTGCTTTTCGTCCTTGAGGAAGAGGTGGGCAAAGCCGTTGCCCATCTTCACCAGCGGGATGTAGGAGCCAAGGACGAAGTTGATGGCGTAGGCCGGGACAAAACCCATGCAAAAGCTCTCGAAGGTCAGGTTGCCGTTCGTGAACTTGATGTAAAGGGTCAGCGCGGCTGCAAACGCAAAGGAAAACAGCGTGTTAAAGACAATACCAAAGTCAGATTTTTTGAACATAATGATTTTCTCCTTCCCTGTATGGGGCCTCATTGGGCGAATGCCGCTGGCGCGGGGCCCTGGTCAATGGTACGTTTCTCTTTATCATCCTTTTGTCGATAGTTTATAAAATATAAATGAAAAAAGCTACAGCGTTTTTTTTGCTGTCTCCGACATATTTTTTGGAGGGTTTTCCAGCAAAGCAAAAAAATCCAAATAAATCAAAGCTTGCCTCACCATTTTGCCCTTCGGCATTGGCCGGACCGTGGAATGCACGACAGCTGCGGGCTGAACCGCGATTCCGTTCGACAGCAGAAAGCGCAGAACCTGGCGGAACGCAGGGACGGATTGCACAAAAAAAGCGCTGTCTGACTTGCTTGATGACAAATCAGATAGCGCTCTTAAACTGTGAATCATGAAAAAATGTTGCCAAATCGTTGCCACGGAGGGGATCAGCACCGAAAAATCGTTGCTATTTCAGGCTTTTCCTGCCCTGCGAAATCATTCCCACTCAATCGTCGCGGGCGGCTTCGACGTGATATCATACACCACCCGGTTGATGCCCTTGACCTCGTTGACAATCCGCGTGGAGGCAGCGTCCAGCACCTCATAGGGGATTCTGGCCCAGTCCGCGGTCATAAAGTCGGTAGTGGTGACGCCACGCAGGGCCAGGGTGTAGTCGTAGGTGCGGCCATCGCCCATGACCCCCACCGAGCGCATATTAGTGAGCACGGCGAAATACTGGTTGATTTGGTACTCCCAGCCGCCTTTTGCGACCTCCTCCCGGAAGATAGCGTCCGCCTCCCGGAGGAGGTCGGCCTTTTCTTTGGTCACGTCGCCGATGATACGAATGCCCAGGCCGGGACCGGGGAAGGGCTGGCGCATGACCAGGTACTCCGGCAGGCCCAGCTCCCGGCCCAGCTGACGCACCTCGTCCTTAAAGAGCATCCGCAGCGGCTCGATGATCTCCTTGAAGTCCACATAGTCAGGCAGACCGCCCACGTTGTGGTGGCTCTTGATAACGGCGGCGTCGCCGGTGCCGGACTCGATGACATCTGGATAGATGGTGCCCTGCACCAGGTAGTCCACCGCGCCGATTTGCTTGCCCACCACTTCAAAGACCCGGATGAACTGCTCCCCGATGATTTTCCGCTTCTGCTCCGGGTCGCTGACCCCGGACAGGGCGGTCAGGAACCGCTCCTCCTCGTTCATGCGGATCAGGTGGATGTTCCACTTTTCGAAGGCGCGCTCCACCTCATCGCCCTCATCTTTTCGCATCAGTCCGTGGTCCACGAACACGCAGGTCAGCTGGTCCCCCACCGCCTCCGCCAGCAGAGCGGCAGCCACAGAGGAATCCACACCGCCGGACAGGGCCAACAGCACCTTGCCGTCTCCCACCTTTTGGCGGATGGAGGCGATGGCGGTCTTGCAGTAGTCCCCCATGGTCCA
Organism: Clostridiales bacterium; assembly: GCA_021203685.1. Taxonomy (GTDB): domain Bacteria; phylum Bacillota; class Clostridia; order Oscillospirales; family Oscillospiraceae; genus Onthomonas. The sequence goes on from JAJQAS010000002.1 coordinate 10,072, forward strand.
GTCGCCCTTGGCGCGGCAGACCTCGTAGAGGAAATTGTGGAGCATATTCAGGCCGTTTTCCGTGTGGTTGACCTCCGGGTGGAACTGCACACCGTAGAACCCGCGTGCCTCGTCCGCAATGGCCACGTTGGGGCAGGCGGCGGAGTGGGCCACCAGCCGGAACCCTTCGGGCACCCGGGCCATGTAGTCGCCGTGACTCATCCAGGAAATGCCCGCCTCCGGCAGCCCCTGGAACAGCCTGCAGGAGGTGTCGTAGAAGGTCCCGGTCTTGCCATACTCCCGGGCGGAGTCGTCCACAGCGGGAGTGACCAGCCCGCCCAGGCTGTGGGCAATCAGCTGGCAGCCATAGCAGATGCCCAAAATGGGCACCCCCCAGGTGAAAATCTCCGGCGAAATGTGAGGGGAATCCTCTAGATAGACGCTGTTGGGGCCGCCGGTGAAGATGATGCCGATGGGGTTGGCGGCTTTCAGCTCCGCCAGGGGGGTGGTGTAGGGCTTTACCTCGCAGTAAACGCCGCACTCCCGCACCCGGCGGGCGATGAGCTGGTTATACTGTCCGCCAAAATCCAGAACGATGACGAGTTCGTGTTTCATATGTGTGAGCCTTCCTTCCTTGATCGGTGAAAAAGAGCGGGACACGCAAAAAATGATGGTGCTATTGTATCGAATCCCGTTGGGATTGTCAACTGGAAGGTCAGACGGAATTGCGCCACCGCCGCCCTCCGGTCTGTGAGGAAAACGCGCCGCTTGCAGTACAAAAACGACATCTATCCCTCCAAAAGCCGCCCATCTGTGCCATTGCACATTGTTAATTGCTGCAAACTGCCGCCGCCGTCCGCACCCCGTCCACGGCGGCGGAGACGATGCCCCCGGCGTAGCCGCAGCCCTCGCCGCAGGGGTACACCCCCCGGAGGGCGCACTGGCCGCTCTCGTCTCTGGGGACCTTCACCGGGGAGGAGGAGCGGGTCTCCACGCCGGTGAGCACTGCGTCCGGGTGGGCGAAGCCCCGCACCTTCCGGTTCAGCAGGGGCAGCGCCCCCCGCAGCGTCTCGGTGACGTAAGGGGGCAGACAGCCCTCCAGCGTGGTCCACTTCACGCCGGGGCGGTAGGTGGGTTCCACGGCTCCGCCGCGAATACTGGCCCGCTCTTCCAGGAAGTCCCCCAC
>JAJQAS010000125.1 GCA_021203685.1 Clostridiales bacterium
CAGCTTTACAAGCAGATGACCCGGCTGTTGAAGCAGCGCAGGAAGATTCAGGAGACCATTGAGAGTATCACTCCGCTGAACGCCAGAGCCAAGTCGAAGGAACTGTGTGTGCTGCTGGACCGGTATCTGCCCGCCGTCACCAAAATGCGGAGCGAGCTGGACACCTACCGCCAAAGCTTTGACGACCTGCGAACGGAGAACGCAGGGCTGAAAGAGGCGAACGCCGCCCTCACCGAACAGGGCAGGGAGAGCGTCCTCCGGCAGATGCAGGTCCTGCAAATGGAGCGGGACTACGCCCAGGCGGTGGAGATCCTTGACCGTATCCCGCAGGAAGTATTGGAACAGTATGCGCCGGAGCAGTCGGCAGAAAGGAGAAAGCATAATGAGCGCGAATAAGGGAACACTTACCAAAAATGGGAGGAGCGTGATAACGTTTGGAGGTAAATGTCAGAGAGGACAAGAAGCTGGTCGATGTCTGGTTGACAAATGTGGAGAAAAACGACCCGCAGATTCAGGCACAGCTCAAGGAACTCTATGCGCAGTACAAGGAGAAAAAATATCTGGTGGCGGTCTACCAGTCCGGCAGCCGCGACCTCTATGAGAGCACGTTGGCGCTGCTGGCTTACAACAAAAAGCGGGGAGCGGGGCTGGATGTACAACGGGAGAAGCGGCAGCGAGCCGTAACGGTGGAACGTTGACTGTTGGCGGGGAGGGAGGTTTCTCTCCCCGCCCTTTTGGGGGTTGCAATCCACGGAAAAGTAATATACAATGTTATCTACATAGAAAAATAAAATATCAGATAAGCAGCAAGGAGGACAGCATGACAGAAACATTTGACATTGCAGGCTACACCCGCATCTCTGTAGACGACGAGCTTGACCGGGACAACATATCCATCGAGAACCAGAAGGCCATCATTCAGGATTTTGTAAAACATCGGTTCCCCGGCAGCTCGCTGACCTTTTTCGAGGACCGGGACCGCTCCGGCTACACCTTCGAGCAGCGGGAGGGTTACCAGGCCATGCGCCGGGGGCTGATGAGCCACAGGTATGACATTCTGGTGGTGAAGGACTTTTCCCGATTTTCCCGCCGCAACAGCCGGGGACTGGTGGAACTGGAGGATCTGCGGGACGCAGGTGTGCGCATCATCTCCATTGGGGACGGCATCGACTTCCCCAACGACGACGACTGGCTGAAAATCCAGTTTCAGTTCCTCATCAACGAGATGCCGGTGACGGACACCAGCAAGAAGGTGCGCAACGTCATCAAACGCCGCCAGGCGGACGGCCAATGGCTCTGCGCCGCTCCCTACGGCTATATCATCAACAAGCGCAGGGAGTTCGAGATCGTCCCCACAGAGGCTGACATTGTGCGCCGCATTTTTGACCTCTACAACAATGTGGGCTGGGGATACAAGAGAATCGCCAACCATCTCACGGATGAGGGCATCCCCACCCCCCGTATGTCAGAGCAGATGCGGAAGGAGGCTCAGGGAGAGACGTACAGCCGCAAAACCAAGTCGGCTTGGGCCATTGTGACGGTGCAGGGGATACTGGACAACGATTTTTACATCGGCACTCTGCGCCAAGGCAAGTATACCCGAACCAAAATCAATGGCAAAGACGTCCGCCGGGACGATGGGGAGCAGATCGTCATTGAAAACCACCACCAGGCCATCATTGACTACCGCACCTTTGCCACCACCCGCGCCCTGCGGGAAAAGCGCAGCCGGAACAACTACCGGGGTGTGAAGCTCAGCGACAACGTGTATTCCGGCTTTCTGGAGTGCGGCGACTGTGGCAGCCCCATGTTTGCCATGAGTCGCAAGGACTTGAAACCCGCCTACACCTGCGGCACCTATCATCGCCGGGGGCGGGCAGGATGCACCAGCCACCATATCCGGGTGGACAGGCTGGACGAGCTGCTGAAAATTTATGTCCAGCGGCTTATGGAGCAGTCCGCCGCCATGCTGGAGCAGTTGAACGCCGACCTGAACCGGGAGACGGAGGACGTGACAGAGACGGAACAGTCCGCCGACCATCTGGCCCAGGTGCTGGACGATTTGACCAAGGAGCTAAAGGCCACCAAGCGCCAGCGCATCCGGGACATCATGAAGCACCCGGAGCAGGAACAGTTGTTGGAGGAGACCTATGACGAACTGGAGTCCGACTTGCAGCGGAAAATCGCAGGACTGAACCGCCAAATCGACCTGCTCTCTGACAAGCGTAACACCATCCTCCGGGCCAACCGGGTGGCGAAGACGGCTATAGACGTTTTCCGAGATATTCTGGAGAAGGAGCATCTGGAGCGCAACGACCTGGAGCTGCTCATTGACCGCATCAAGGTTTATGAAGACCACCTGGAAATCCAGCTCCAGCCGGATATCGACGCCCTGCTCCGGGTAGGGCAGTTAGAGGACGCCGTAAATTTTGACCAGGACACGGCAGAAAACAGCCAGGTCACCCTCGTTCAGCGCGCCAGACAGCACGCCGACAAGGTCTACCGTGTCCATGTTATCAGTGACGGCGACCCCCTGGAAATCTATACAGACAAGGATGGCGAGGTCATCTTCAAGAAATACTCCCTAATGGGTGGGCTCAGCGACTTTGCCGGTCAGTTCTGCGAGACGCTCTACAAAACCACCGGCCACCCCGCCATCATCACCGACCGGGACGCGGTGATTTCCGTCTCCGGCCTGCCCAGGCGGGAGCTGATGGACAAGCGCATTTCCCTCCCCCTGGAGAACATCATGGAGGGGCGGCAGGTCTACCAGTACCGCCCGGGGGAGGCTCGGCTTCCTCTGACGGACAGCTACCCGGAGGCCGCGGTGTTCACCGCCGCCCCCATCCTCAGCCAGGGAGACGTACTGGGCTGCGTGGTGCTTTCCGGCCAGGAGGCCGACGGCCCCATGGGAGAGACGGAGTACAAGCTGGCTCAAATCGTGTCCGGCTTTCTGGGGCGGCATATGGAAAACTGAAACGAAAAAACACAGGCAGTCTGCCGGATTTCGGTCAGTCTGTCCGAACAGAAAACGACCCCTCCGACAGCGCGCTGCCGCCGGAGGGGTCGTTGGTGATTCTCTCTCAGATTGTCGGTTCGTTACTTTTTCGCGGGAGTAGCTTCCTCGCGGTTGAACACCTCGCGGTTCAGCGCGTGGTTCTGGTGGGAGACGATGATGGTGCAGACCGCGTCGCCAGTGATGTTGACGGCGGTGCGGAGCATATCCAGGATACGGTCAATACCCATGATGAGGGCGATACCTTCCGTAGGCAGGCCAACGGAAGAGAGCACCATGGACAGCGTGACCAGGCCCACAGAGGGGACACCGGCGGTGCCGATGGAGGCCAGGGTCGCCGTGGCGATGACCGTCAAGATCTCCGCCGGGCCGAGGGACACGCCGTAGACCTGGGCGATGAAGATGACCGCCACGCCCTGCATGATGGAGGTGCCGTCCATGTTGATGGTGGCGCCCAGGGGGATGGTGAAGGAGGAAATTTTACGGGAGACGCCCAGCTTGTTGGTCAAAGTGTCGATGGACAGGGGGATGGTGGCGTTGGAGGTGGCGGTGGTGAATGCAAACATCTGCACCGGGAAGAACTTCCTCAGGAACTTGATGGGGTTCAGACGGGTGAAAACCACCAGCAGCAGCATATACACACCGAAGCACTGGATGACCAGGGCCAGCGTCACCGACCCCATGTATTTGAGCATGGGCAGGAAGGCATCGAAGCCGATCCCGGCGAAGGTCTTGGCGATCATGCAAAACACGCCGATGGGGGCAATGGTCATAATGGACATGGTCATTTCCATCATCACGTCGTTGAACTGGCTGAAGAAGTTGGCCACGGTGCTGGCCTTCGTGCCCAGCTTGGCCAGCATAACGCCCACGATGAGGGCGAAGAAGATGACCGGCAGCATTTCACCCTCGGCCAGGGAGTTGAGGGGGTTGGTGGGAATGATGTTCAGCAGCGTATCCACAATGTCGGTGGACTCCGCCACTGTCACCTCAGAGGTTTCGATGGATTCCAGAGAGATGCCGATACCGGGGTTGATGAGGGACGCAATGCTCAGGGCGACGCACACCGCCACGGCGGTGGTACACAGATAGAAAATGATGATACGCACACCCACGCCGCCAAGGGTCTTGGTGTCGCCGATGGCCATGCTGCCGCACACCAGCGAGCAGAACACCAGTGGGACCACCAGCATTTGCAGCAGCCGCACGAAGCCCTGGCCAATGAGGTAGAGGATGCCGTTGATAATGACGGTGTCCCGGATGTAGCCCTCCGGCATAAAGTAGTGGATCAGGACGCCGACGATGGCGCCGGCGATAAGCGCGATAAAAATTTGGGAGGATAATCCCAGCTTCTTCTTTTCGGTTTTCTCTTTTGCCGCCATTAGACCGTTCCTCCTGTTGCGTTGATATAATCGGCCAGCGCCGCTTTCCATTCCCTGGGTTCTTCCAGTCCTTCCAGCCGGAGCATCATGTTGTCCAACACAGAGTACTTGGGCCGCATCCCGTGGTCGCTGTCCACGGGGACCAGATTGGCGGTCTTGCCGGTCAGGCGCAGGACCTCCTGGGCAAACTCATACCGGCTGCAGCTGCCCTTGCAGACCGCGTGGTAGACGCCGTAAATGTCCTGGTCAATAAACTGCTTGATGACCTTCGCCAATTCCGAGGCGCTGGTGGGGCAGGCGATTTGGTTGATGGGGACCCGCAGCTCGTCGCCGCTGTCGGCAGCCTCCAGCACGGTGTTGACAAAGTCCCTGCCGATGCCATACACCCAGGAGCTTCTGACGATAACATAGCGGGTGCTCAGCGACTCGATCATGCGCTCCCCGGCGTACTTGGATTTTCCGTAGACATTGTTGGGCATGGCCACGTCAAACTCCGTGTAGGGGAAGGATTTGTTCAGGTCAAACACGTCGTCGGTGGAGAACTGGATGACCTTGCAGTTGACCGGTTCCGCCTCGGCAGCGATGTTCCGCGCCCCCCAGGGCGTTGACGCGGTAAGCCTCATCCGGGTCGTCCTCGCACTGCTGCGGGTCGGTGATGCCCGCGCAGTTAATGACCACGTCCGGGCGATTGCGCTGCATAAACAGCCGCACCTCGTCCCGGTCGGTCACGTCGACCTCGTCCTTGTCGGTGGGGAGCAGCTCATAGGATTTCAGGTTCAGCAGCTCCATCAGCGCGGAACCCACATGGCCTTTCACCCCGACGATCGCAATTTTTTTCATTGATACATCATCTCCTTAATACGTTAAAACGTTACATCAATACTATACCGAATTTTGACCGAAAGGTCAACCAAAACATGTGGACGAAAGTGCGAAAATCAGCATTTAGAGCGGATTCTGTTCCGAAAGCAGAAGAAGAACAGGGCGAATTTTCTTTTGGAGACAAAAAACCTCTGATTCCATAACATCTGACGTTATGGGATCAGAGGTTTGCCGGCATCCGCCCCGGAAAGCAGCAGTACAAAAGCCCTTGCCTGGGCGTTATTCTGCTACACCCTCGGCTTCCAAATAGCGGAGGATATCGTCTGCTGTCTCGAGACGCAGCGCGTCCTCGTCTGGAATGGCCACGTCAAATTCTTCCTCCAGCGCCATCAACAGCTCGACCAGAGCCAGACTGTCCGCGCCCAAATCATCCACAATAGAGGTGTCCCGCGTGATGGAACGCTCGGAGACGTTCAGGGTATCGGCAATCAGGATCTGTAGCTTTTTGAACATCGTATTGTCCTTTCTGTAAAAACAAAGAGCATCCAAGGCGGGAAAGAATCAGATTTGATCGATGAAATCAGAGATGAAGTGCAGTGCCACGCCCACGCAGGTGGACCAGCTCAGATAACGGGACAGCTTCAGGAAATCGCCGGTGGTCTCGAAGGAGCTGATGTTGCGCAGCCGGAACCGCAGATCGTCCAGGTAGGGGCCCATGAAGTGGGCCAACACGCCTCCCAGGATGATGTCGCAGTCCAGCACCATGCGGATGTTGTTGATGCCGATGGCCAGGTGGTCCAGGTAATCGCTCCAGATCTTCTGGTACTCGGTGTTGCCGGCCTCCAGCGCCTCAAAGAACTCTTCCCGGGTGATGCCCAGGTCGGAGGAGATACGGGCGGTGGAGCAATACGCCTCCAGGCAGCCCCTGCGTCCGCACAGGCACCGCTGACCGCCGGGGACGATGCACATATGGCCAAACTCGCCGCTGTGGTGGCGGCGGCCCATGTAACGCACACCGTCCAGCAGCACCGCGCCGCCGACCCCTCGCTGGATGGAGAGGTAGACCATGTTCTCGTGCTCCTGGTGGTTCCACCACTCGGCCACACCGCCGGCGTTGGCGTCGTTTTCCACAAAGCAGGGATACGGGATGTGCTCTGTCAGCCTGGCGATGGAGATGTCCCTGGAGGACAGGGTGCGGGAGAGGGTGACGATGCCCCGGTCGATGTCCGGGATGCCAGGCAGGGCGATGCCCACCCCCAGCAGGCGGCTGCGGTCGATCTCGTTGCTGTCCAGGAAGGACTCCAACTGGCTGCCGATCTCCTGGAAGTAGGCGTCACTGTCTTCGAAGTCGTGGGCAATGGTCTTTTGCGCCACCACCTTGGCCCGCAAGTCGATGCAGACGATGTGGATGTGGTAGGTGGAGAGCATGATCCCCACGCTGTACTTGACACTGGAGGCCACGCCGATGGCCCGGGGCTTGCGCCCGCCGGTGGAGTCGAAGGTGCCCTGGGTCTCCAGCAGGCCGACCTCTTGCAACTCTTTCAGGTTCTGGCCCACGGTGGGCAGGCTCAGGTTCAGCGATTGAGCCACGTCTTGCTTGGTGACGGGGGTATCCGAGGAGTAGATATAACGGAAAACCCGGTTACGATTCTGGCGCCGGAGCTCGGCAGTGTTGTAGGTCGGCATTTGTCATCATCCTTTGCATTAAATTATAGTATCATAGGGGAGAAAATTCATCGGTTTTGCAGAACGGTTTGGCCCTCCGTTCCATTCCTTTTAGAAAAGTGCCTATACACATATATAATAGCACACTCCACAAGAATTGCAAGCATTTTTTCAAAATATAATTGAAAAAGCAGCGTTGAAATAGAGCTGGAAACATATCATTCGCCTAACGGTTCACCACAACGATGCCCCCGGCGACCAAGGCCAGGGCCAGCACCGTGGCAGGAGACAGCAGGGATTCGCCCAGCACCAGGCTGGACAGCAGCGCCCCAAACACCGGCGTCAGGAAGGAAAACACCGCGATTTTCCCCACCGGATTGTATTTGAGCAAAAAAGTCCAAAGGGTGAATCCCACGGCGGAAATCGCCACCAACCAAGCCATCAGTCCCGCACCGGCGGAGGTGAGCGCGCCGATCGTGCCGCCCAGCAGCAGTCCGGCCCCCAGCAGCACGCCGCCGCCCAGGGTCAGCTGCCAGCCGGTGATGAGGAAGGGGTCCCGGCCCTGGGTCAGCACCTTGGAGCAGATGGCACCCGCTGAGACGAAGAAGACGGAGAGCAGCAGCATCCCCTCCCCCAACAGAGCAAAAGGCTGTTCCCCCAGGCTGCCGCCCAGGTTCACAAGCACCACCCCGGCCAGGCCCATCAGGCAGCCCAGCCACTTTTTCGCCGTCATCGGCTCTTTTTTCCGCCAAATCAGCGCGGAAAGCAGCACCGTCAAAAAGGCGGACGCGGCGTTGAGGATGCTGGCCCGGACGCCGGTGGTGTGGGCCAGGCCGATGTAGTAGAAGAGGTACTGCCCGGCAGTCTGCACCAGGCCGATGGCTACGATACCCGGCCCGTCATCCCGGTGCGGGATGGGCAGCTGGCAGTGGAGCAGGCCGCACAGGGCCAGAGTCGCCAGCCCCGCCAGGGTGAAGCGAGTCCCGGCAAAAACCATCAGACAGGCGGGAGAGGCTGTGTCCACCTGAAATGCGGCGTAACCCAACTTCACCGAGGGGAACGCTGCGCCCCAGAGCATCGTGGCGCACAGAGCCAACAGGACGATGTGGGCGGGTTTTTGGTAAAAAGCGGCGGCCTTGGATTCGTTCATAGGAAAAATTCCCTTCAAAAACAGTAGAGTTAGGGTAACACTTTTAGAAAATAATGTCCATTGGAAAAATTGCAAGACTTTCTTCCCCGAGCGGCGAATTTGTGGTAATATAGAACAAAAATCGCCCCACTTCGGGGGCGAAGAAAGGGGGCGGGGACCGTGGCGCTGTCGTTGGACGGCGCCGACCGGCAGCTCGCCCGCATCGGGGAGGAGCGGGCCAAAACGCTGGAAAAACTCAAAATTTACACCCCCAGAGACCTGCTTTACTGGTTCCCCAGAGACTACCAGGATCTGCGGCAGATTTATGACATCACCCAGGCCCCGGTGGGAGAACCCTGCTGCGTAGAGGGTATCGTGGCGGAGCGGCCCGTCACCCAGTATGTCCGCCGGGGCATGGAGCTGACTAAGACCCGGGTGGTGGACGGGCGGGGACAGCTGTTCCTGACCTTCTTCAACCAGAGCTATGTCAGCCGTGCCCTGCGGCCGGGGGAGGAATACATCTTCTACGGCACGGTGGAGCAGCTGGGCAGCCGGAAGAGCATGACCAACCCCATGTTTGAGGCATCGGGCAGACGGCACTTCACCGGGCGCATTATGCCGGTCTACCCGCTGACGGCGGGTATCACCAACTTTGTCCTCTCCGAGGCGGTGCGGCAGGTGCTGGTGGGCTGCGCCGGGGATCTGCGAGACCCCCTGCCGGAGGACCTGCGGCAGGAGCACGACCTGGTGGGGCTGGGCTGCGCATTGCAAAACATCCACTTCCCCAGTGACGACCAGGCGCTGGCCGCCGCCCGGCGGCGGCTGGTGTTCGAGGAGCTGTTTGTCTTTTCGGCGGGGCTGTCGCTGATGCGGAGCCAGCGCACCGGCCAGGCGGCCATGTCCTGCGAGAAGCAGTCCCTCCAGCCCTTTTGGGAGACGCTGCCCTTCTCCCCTACTGCCGCCCAGCGGCGGGCGGCGGAGGAAGCGGCAGCCGACCTCTGTTCGGGCAGACCCATGAACCGGCTGCTCCAGGGGGACGTGGGCAGCGGCAAGACGGTGGTGGCAGCGGCCTGCGCCTGGCTGATGTCCAAAAGCGGCTGGCAAACCGCCCTGATGGTGCCCACAGAGATTCTGGCCCGGCAGCACTGGGAGACCCTGACCCCCCTGCTGGAAAAGAGCGGCCTGCGGGTGGGGCTGCTGACCGGCTCCATGAAGGCGAAGGAAAAGCGGGATATTTACGAAAGGCTCCAGCTGGGGATGATAGACCTGGTGGTGGGAACCCACGCCCTGCTGACGGAGGGGGTGGCCTTCCGGCGGCTGGGGCTGGTCATCACCGACGAGCAGCACCGCTTTGGCGTGGACCAGCGGGCGAAGCTGGCGGAGAAGGGCCGGGAGGCGGAGGGTCTCAGCCCTCATGTGCTGGTCATGTCCGCCACGCCCATTCCCCGGACGCTGGCTCTGATCGTCTACGGGGACCTGGAGGTCTCTGTCCTGGACGAGCTGCCCCCCGGGCGGCAGCACATCGACACCTTCCTGGTGGGGGAGGACAAGCGGGAGCGGATGTACGGCTTTGTCCGCAAACAGGTGGCCGAAGGCCACCAGGTCTATATCGTCTGTCCCTCGGTCAGCGCGGAATCCGCTCTTGAGCGGGGGACGATGACGGCCACGGAGCTGAAAGCGGTGGAGGAGTACGCCGCAAAGCTGCAAACCTCTGTCTTCCCCGACCTGCGCATAGGGCTGGTCCACGGCAGGCAGTCCGCCAGGGCCAAGGAACAGGTCATGGCTCAGTTCGCCGGGGGTGAGCTGGACATTTTGGTGGCTACCACGGTCATCGAGGTGGGGGTGGACGTGCCCAACGCCACGCTGATGGTCATTGAGAACGCCGAGCGGTTTGGTCTCTCCCAGCTCCACCAGCTCCGGGGCCGGGTTGGCCGTGGCAATGCCAAGTCCTACTGCGTACTGGTATCGGACAACCGCAATCCGGACACCCGCCAGCGGATGAAGGCCCTCTGCTCCACCAACGACGGCTTCCAAATCGCGGAGGAGGACTTGAAGCTCCGGGGGCCGGGGGACTTCTTCGGCGCGCGGCAGCACGGTCTTCCCCAGCTGCGGGTAGCGGATTTGGCCGGAGACGTGCGGGTGCTTCAAGAGGCCCAATCCGCCGCCGCCAGGCGGGTAGCGGACGACCCGGAACTGCAAAACCCGGAAAACGCCTTTCTGCGGGAGCAGATACAGACGCTGTTCGAGACCAACACCGACCGCTTGAACTGAATATCGCAAAAATGAGGGGCCTGCTCGAAAGCAGGCCCCTTTTGGGTCGGTTTGAAGTTGTTACCGCAGGCGAATGATCTTCGCCGGGCACTTCTCCGCGCACTTGCCGCAGCCAATGCACTTGTCGTAGTCGATGTGGGCAACGTTGTTCTTCAGGGTGATGGCACCCTGCTCGCACTGGCGGACGCACAGGCCGCAGCCCAGGCAGCCCACGTCACAGAGAGCCTTGACCGTCTTCCCCTTTTCGGTGCTGCTGCACTGAACCGCATAGGTGCTCCGGTCGGGCACCAGCTCGATGAGGTTCTGGGGGCAGGCTTTCACGCAGCTGCCGCAGGCCACGCACTTGGAGCGGTCCACCACGGCCACGCCATTGACCACATGGATGGCGTCGAACTGGCAGGCGGCCACGCAGCTGCCGTAGCCCAGGCACCCCTGCTGACAGGCGCGGACGCCCTTGCCGGGCAGGGAACCCGCCGCTTCACAGCTCTCAATGCCGATGTAGTTGCACTTGACCTTCATCACGTCGCAGGTACCGGCGCACTTGACGAAGGCCACCATTTTCTCGCTGCTGTCGGCGCTGATGCCCATGATCTCGGAGATCTTATCCGCCACAGGCGCGCCGCCCACCGGGCAGACGTTGACCGGGGCTTCGCCCTTGACGATGGCAGCCGCCACCGCGTCACAGCCGGCGTAGCCGCAGCCGCCGCAGTTGTTGCCGGGCAGGCACTCCCGGACGGCGGCTTCCCGCTCGTCGGTCTCCACATGGAAGGTCTCGCTGACAAACACCAGCATCAGACCGATCAGCAGGCCGACGACGGCGAGGACCAGGATACTTGACACGATCATTGTCATTGTTCATCCCTCCCCTTCTCAAGCCAGGCCGCTGAAGCCGGTGAACGCAATGGCCATCAGCGCGGTGCTGAGCAGCACGATGGGTGCGCCCTGGAAC
>JAJQAS010000042.1 GCA_021203685.1 Clostridiales bacterium
AGAAATCCTGGAAATCGCCGAAGGTCGTTCCGGGGTGGTTGAACTGGCTGATGGAGTCGGTCACCGTCTTCAGGGTGTCATAGTAGTTCTGAAGGGCGGTGGAATAGGTGGTGTAGGCGCTCTGGGTCCGGCTCTGGAAGCCGTCGGTGTTGTAGGTGTTGATGTGGCCCAGGCCGTTGGACCAGGTCATCTCGTAACCAAACAGGGCCACAAACTCGCCGTCGGTGGTGTAGGATTCGGCATAGGCGTTGCCCTCGGTCCACTCCTCGCTGAGGGAGCCGTCGCTGATGGTGACGGAGTCGCTGGAGGCGCTGTCGAAGGAGTTGGAGTGGTCGGTGACGGCCAGGAAGTCCAGGGTGTCGGCGGTCTCGTGGACTTCGATGGCGTGCTCATAGGCGTCGGTGATGCTGCCCGCGCCGTCGGAGTAGTTGGTGTGGGAATGGAGCTGGCCGAAGTAGATGTTATAGGTCTCCTGGCTCCGCTCGGTGAAGGTGCGGGTGGTGACGGCGCTGGTGGTGTAGCCCTCCAGCTCCGCGTAGGCCGTGATGCTGGCCCCGCCGAAGCCCTTAGCCAGGGAGATGGGGGAGCTGCCGTCCTCGGTCAGGACGTACTCGGTGTAAACCACCTCGCCGCTGTCGCTGTCGGTGGCAAAGACGTAATTGCCGTCCTCGTCCGTGTCATAGGTGACAGCGTAGTAGATGGTAGCGCCCTCGGTGGCGGTAGTCAGGGTGACCTCCACGGACTCGTCCTCAATGTAGACGCCGCCGCCGTTGGGGCTGAACTTCACGGAGGAGACGGTGCCCGCCGCATAGGTCAGGATGCGGGTGACGCTGTCCGCCCGGCCCTCGCTGGTGGCGTAGACCTCCAGGGTGGAGGGGAGGGTGTCCAGAGTGGGCTTGCTGCTCGCGTCATAGGTCAGCCACTCGCCGGTGCCGGTGGTGGTGTCCACAAAGCGATAGTAGATGGTGGCGTCCTCGGTGGAGGAGGTCAGAGTCAGCTCGGTGCCGACTGCCTGGTCTTCCTCGTTGTCCGGGGTGACGGAGACGTAGCCGGTGATGCTGTCGTCCACGATGGGGCTGCCGGAGAGCACCACGGAGTCGATGCGGACAGTGCCCTGGTTGCTGGGGGTGCTGGCGTTGCCGTTGGCACGGACTTCCGTGCTGGGAACCAGCCGAATGTACAGGTTCTCGGCGTTCTCCGCGCCCTCGGGCACGTCAAAGTCGAAGGTCACATAATAAGCCTTATCGGAATGATACCCCACGGTCATATCCGCAACACCGTCGGTGATGTCGCCGGACAGCGTGACCGCAGAGCTGCTGCCGTCGCTGCTGTAAGCGGTGTAGCTGCAGGAATAGGTGCCGGTAGTGAAGTTGGTGAAGGTTTCGCCGTCGGTGGAGTATTGCAGCTGCCACTCGCCGGAGCCGGAACCGCTGACCCGCATACGGAAGCTCAGCTCCATATTGCCCCAGCCTGCACTGGAAACAGCGAACTGGAGATAGTCATCGGTGCCGCTGCCCAGGCCGGTGCCGCCCATATAATAGAGGGTGGTACCGCCGGTGCTGCCCTTGGTGTAGGTCTGAACCTCGCTCCCGCTGACCACAGCGGTAAAGGTGGCGTTGGTATCCAACATATCGTCGGTAGTGTATTTGTCACCGAAGATGGCGTAGATGTCACCCAGGACCTGGGTATCGCCCCAGGAGCCAGCCCAGGCAGCGATGCTCTCCACCACAGAGGTGTCCACGGTGTAGTCGCTCTCGCTGACGGAGGAGAACTTGAGGGCGAACAGGTCTTCGCTGCCGGAGCTGATGCTATAATAGGTGCTCCAGTCGCTATAGCTGCTGTACCACTCCACATATTTGCCGGAGGTGGCGTCTTTCAGGTAGTAGAGGCCGTCCCCGGCGTCTTCCACTGTCCAGGTGTAGTGATCCAGGGCGTCTGCCTCGCCAAAGGTCAGATAGTTGCTGCTGTTCATGCCCATATAGGAGCCGTTCTGCTCCAGGGTCAGGGTCTGGGCGCCGTCCTCGTCGGTGGTGACAGTGACGACCCAAAGCTCGGCGTCACTGTAACCAGACATCTTGCCGCTCTCGCTCTCGGTGACCGCCACGCCCGCATAGTAGCTGCTGGAGCTGCTGACGGTGGTGCTGGAGAGGGCGTAGCCGTAGGCCGGGTTCCAGACAACATAGGTGCCGGAGGTCAGGGCGGAGGATTCCTCCTCGTCGCCGGTGTCTTCCACGGCGGTGAACTGGAGGGCGAACATCCCCTCGCTGCCGGAGCTGACGGAGGAATAGAGGCTCCAGTCAGATTTGGAGGCATACCACTCCAGATAGCGACCGGTGCCGGTGTTTTTCAGGAAGTAACAGCCCTCGCTGACCTCGCTGGCGTCCTCCAGTGTCCAGTCGGTGTTTTCGGTGGCCCCGAAGGTCAGGTTGTAATAGGAGCCGCTGGGTACCACACCCAGATAAGAGCCGTCCTGAGCGATGGTGACGGACTGGGTGCCGTCATCGGCGGTGGTGACAGTGACCGTCCAAACCGCCGCAGAGGTGTAGCCGGACAGGGTGTCGTCGGTCAGGGTGACGCTCTCACCGGCCAGGTAATAGGTGGAGTAGGTGGTGCTGGTCAGCGCCATGTTGTACTCAGGCGCCCAAATGACATAGGTGCCGTCAGCCAGAGAGCCGTCGTCGTCCTCCTCGCCGCTGCCGGTGGAGGTGACGGTGATGTCGCTGGCCTGAGCCACATAGAGCTGTAGGCCGTTGTAGTCAGTGACCACGGCGTACAGATTGATGACGGAGCCTTCCGCCGCGCCCGCCTCCGTCAACACAGAGGATGCGCCGTAGAGCGTGATGGTGTTGCCGTCGGCGTCGGTCAGGGTGGTACGGGTGCCGACAGTCCCCACGGTCAGGTCGGTCAGGTAGACGCGGGTACTCTGGAGAGCCTTGCTGTCGCTGTAGTCGCTGTTGAGGTCAGCGATGGTGACGGTCTGCGCGGGCAGCTCAGAGGTGGAGCCTATGATGGTGTAATCCGTCACGCCGTCCAGCTCCACCAGGCCATTGTACACTTTATAGGTGCCGCTGGCCCGTACGTCGTCCCCCAGGCTGAGGTCGGAGGGAGCGGTGGAGAAGTACAGGCAGATGCCGCCGGTCTCGTCCTGCACATAGACGGACTTGCCGCTGATGTAGGTGACGGTGCCGTCCACGGTGTAGGTGACGGAGGTGTCGGCAGCGGCCTTGACCTCCGCGATGGTGGAGACGTTTTCGTCGGTCTCATCGCCGCCGGTGCTGGTCTCGGTCAGCTCCACGGAGGTCGTCTCGCTCTGGGAGCCGTCCAACTCGGCGTAGGCGTACAGGGTCTCCCCGATGTGGTCGGAGACGTCCAGGCTGCTGCCCTCCAGGGCGGTGTAGTCGCCGCTCTCAGAGTAGCTGTAGTAGTAGGTGACGCCGGAGGTGGCGCACTTGAAGGTCACCGTTTTCTCCGTCTCGGAGTAGCTCAGGCTGGGGGTCTCCACGGTTTCGGTGGTGCTGCCACTCTCGGTGGTGGTTCCCGTCAGCTTGTAAAGGCTGATGTCCAGCTGGGAGCTGGTGCTGGCATAGCAGGAGAACAGAGAACTGCTGGAATTGTAACGCATCCAGTTATTTGTGTACTCGCCTGCTGCCAGAAGCGTTGCCACGCCGTCCTCGATGGTGATTGTCCACGAAGAATTATCGGACAGGTCTGTCTCCGTCCTCAGATAGTTCTTGGAGCTGGACGCAGCATACAGATACCCGCTGCCCGTATAGAGGGCATAGGTTCCGTCCACATTGCCGGTCTGCACTTCCAGTTCCTGCACAACATATTCGTCAGAATCTGTGCTGGTAGCAGTCACCGTGGAACCGTTGTTGCTCTTTGTGATGGCAATTTCTCCGCGGTTGTTGCTCTTTTGGTTGGTGCTCATTGCCACGTCATAATCAGACGCGACAACGATCACTGTGTCGCCCGTAGACAGGTCGTCCACGCTTGTCACCTTGCTGTAGGTGGACACAGTTGTGGTGGTCTCGTCCTCTGCCGCCGCCACCGCTGGCAGGGCGGGCAGGCACATGGCCAGGGCCAGCACCAGGGCCACGAGCCGCCGGAGCTGGTGTTTCACAGTTTTCATAGAGTTCCTCCGTTTTTCATGTTTGATTCCCATGTTCCATCTTTTCTCGCTTTTTGCGCATCACCTTCTCCTTCCGGCGGCAGCCTGAAACAAGCCCCGCAATGGGATACGTTTACGTTACCATGTTTGCCGGTAAGATTCCACCCGGTTTGGGAAAGAAGTTTGCAAATTTCCCGTCAATTTCATCCCAGACCTGAAAATGCAGGGGCTGGGATCTCTGAAAAAGGCCGGGCGGAAACAAATCCGGCATTGTTGATAACTTTACGGACTTTACACTGTCTTTACATAAATATGATACTATCACAATCTTTTCACCAGGGCAAGTGTTTTCGCCTATTCCTTTCACAAAAAACAACGGGACAAGGCGGCCCGGAGCCTGTCCGAACCGCCTTGCCGGTTTTGTTCTCTTTTTTGCTCAGCTGTGGCCAGGGCCTCCCGCGTCATTGCATATTGCAGATTGCACATTGTCAAAACGGTCCGTACCCGATCTGCACCGCCACGCCCAGGAACACGAAGGCGATGAGCCACCACACCACGAACAGGGGCAGCAGGTACTTCATCCACTTGCGGAAGGAAATGCCGCCGCACATGGCCAGGGCCGCGAGAATTTCGCCGCCGGTGGGGGCCATGACGTTGGTGAAGGCGTCGCCGAACTGGAAGGCCAGCACCGCCGTCTGGCGGGTCAGGCCCAGCATATCCGCCAGAGGGGCCATGATGGGCATGGTGATGGCCGCCTGACCGGAGCCGGAGGGCACCAACACGTTAAAGAGATCCTGCACGATGAACATCCCAATGGCCGCCAAAGTGGGGCTGAGGCCGTTGAGCAGGCTGGAGAGGACGTGGATGATGGGGTCCATAATGCTGGCGTCCTCCAGCAGCACGATGACCGCGTTGGCCAGGCCGATCATCAGGCAGGGGAACAGCATATTGACGCAGCCCTTTTCAAAATACTCGCAGATCTTGTTGGGGCCGAGGCCGCCCACCACGCCGCCGATGATGCCGATGGCCAGGAACACGGCGG
The DNA here is from genome assembly GCA_021203685.1 of Clostridiales bacterium. GTDB lineage: Bacteria > Bacillota > Clostridia > Oscillospirales > Oscillospiraceae > Onthomonas. The sequence continues at coordinate 5,151 of JAJQAS010000042.1, forward strand.
ACAGCTCGTCGATGTAAAAGCCCTGCACCACGATGCCCCAGACGGTGAAGGCGATGCCCACCACGAACACCACCAGCACCAGTTTCTGCCGCAGGGAGAGGGGCTCCACCTCGTCCACGTTCAGCGCCACGTCCTGGGCGGTGAGCTTGTCCTGCTCATAGGTGGAGCTGAGGGTGGGGTTCCGCTTGACCCGCAGGGCGTGCCAGGTCACATAGATGATGCTGGCGATGAGGAAGCACACAAAGGCGCAGGCCCGCAGCGCCATGCCGGAGAACATGGGCAGCCCCGCGATGCTCTGGGCCACGCCGGTGGTGAAGGCGTTGGTGATGGCCCCGGCGTAGCCGGAGGCGGCGGCGCAGAAGATGATGCCCACCGCCGTCAGCGAATCGAAGCCCATGGTCAGGCAGCAGGCCAGCACCAGCGGCACAAAGGCCAGAAATTCCTCAAAGTTGGCGCAAAAGGCGCTGCCGCAGCCGAACACCACCATGCACACAGGGATCATCAGCATTTCCCGGCCCTTCATGACCCGGACTACGTTGGCAATGCCGTTGTTGATGGCCCCCGTCCCGTTCAAAATGGCGAACATCCCGCCGATGATGAGCAGGAAAAAGATGATGGAGGCCGCGTTCTGCATCCCCAGCGTCAGGGACATCAGCAGGGTCATCAGGGAGGTGGGGTTCTTATCCACCGTGTGGTAGCTGTCGGGGTCTACAATTTCCGTGTCCGCCGTGGCGTCGTAGACCCGGTCGTAGCTCCCGGCGGGGATGAAGTAGGACGCGATGGCCACCACCAGGATGATGATGACCAGCAGCAGCATGGGGTTGACGGCTTTCAGCTGTTTTTGTTCGGTTTTCGCTTTCTTTTCTCTCTTTGGCATGGGGTTCCTTCCTTTCTTGGGGGGTATCGTATCCTTACCGGCTGTCCCTTTCCCGTGGCTGCTGTCCGCCTGAAGTGCCTGGCTAACAACTAATAGCTAACAGCTCACTCCCGCAGCGCCGCCAGCGCCGCGCACAGGCACCGGCAGACCTTCTTCGCCGAGGAAATCTCCAGCGTCTCGCCGGGGGAGTGGAAGTCCCGGCAGTTGGGGCCGATGGCGATGGCGTCCAGGTCGGGCCGCTTGGCGAAGAAGTAGCCCACCTCCAGCCCCGCGTGAACGGCGGTCATGGCGGGGGGCTGCCCGCAGAGGGCCTGGTAAACGTCGCTGTAGGTCCGGCGCAGAGGGGAATGGAGCCGGAACTCCCAGCTGGGGTAGAGGACGCTGCACTGGCAGCGACCGCCCAGCAGGGCGGCCAGCCGCTCCATCCGCTGGTAGAGGTAGGTGCGCAGACTGGGCTGGGCGGAGCGAATTTCTATGACCACTCGCAGCCCATCCTCGTCCAGATAGACCTCCCCCAGGTTGTCGGAGGTGTCCACCTGGCCGGTGATGGCCTCGTCCATCTGAAAAATGCCGTCCGGCAGCAGGGTCAGCGCATCCAGCACCGGGCCGGGGGCCGCGCCCCGCTGGGGGGCCTGGGCCAGGGCAAAGGTCACGTTGAGCCGCTCCCCGGTGACGGGCAGCTCCCGGCGGAAGGTGTTCTCTAACGCGGCGCACTTTGCCGCCACGGCAGCAGACTTCTCCGGCGGCAGCCAGAGCAGCGCCTCCGCCTCCCGGGGGATGGCCAGCCGGAAGCTGCCGCCCCGTATCTCCGCCAGCAGCAGGTCGCTCTCCCCTTCCGCCGCCAGCAGCAGCCGGGCCAGCAGGATGTTAGCGTTGCCCCGGCCCCGGTGGATGTCGTCACCGGAGTGGCCGCCCCGCAGGCCGCCCACCGCCAGCCGCCAGGCCGTCCAGCCTGTCGGGATTGCCGTCCATTCCACGCCCCGGAAGAAGTCCGCCCGCATCCCGCCGCAGCTGCCGCAGACCACCACGTCGTCCTCGGTGTGGTCCAGGTTGATGAGCCGGGCGGCGCGCAGCTTCTCCGGGGCGAAGCGCTCCGCGCCGGTGAAGTCCTCCTCCTCGCAGACGGTGAACAGCGTGTCCAGAGGCGGGTGAGCCAGGGCATCGTCCTCCAGCACCGCCATAGCCAGGGCCACGCCGATGCCGTCGTCGGCCCCCAGGGTGGTCCTGCCGCCGGTGGAGAGTTCGTCCCCGTCGATGACCCACCGGATGGGGTCGCTGGCGAAGTTGTGGGCCACGCCCTCCGCCGTTTCGCAGACCATGTCCAGGTGGGCCTGGAGCAGCACCGGCGGCGCGGCCTCGTAGCCGGGGGAGGCGGGCTTGTGGATGAGCACATTGCAGACCTCGTCCTGCTCCGCCTCCAGCCCAATGCCCCGCGCCCAGCGGACGATAAAGTCACTGAGCGCCCGCTCGCTGCGGCTGCCGTGGGGGATCTGGCAGATTTGGTAGAAGTGGGCGAACACCCGGTTTTGGCACAGGGCCTCAATTTCCCCGTTCACAGCGTACCCTCTCCTCTCTCACGTCATCTTGCTAATACTTTAGCGCGTTAATATGTCTCAGTATACCCAGTTCCCCGCCGTTTGTCAACAAACGATTCTGTTCGATGCCAACGGAGCCTTGCGACAATCAAAAAATTTGCTTGATTTTTTGCATACAATCGTGTATAATAAAAACGTGGAAACCCGGACGGTTGCCACAACTGATGCTAGCTCAGCAGTTTAGGAACTCTAAACCTGTGAGCCGTCTGCTGCAACCAGACGGCTCACTTATTTTTTGAATTAGCTACTGCTTTTGCTCAACCATATCCCAGAAACCCCTCCGCCACCGCCTAAAGGCGGCGGCCCTCCTCCCCTTTCAGGGGAGGCAAGAGGGGATAGTACTTGTCGTCTGTTGCCACTTTTGTTTGGCAGATGTGAGCCTGTCCGCAGACAAGTCCTCTTTCTAGCAGCTAGCTACTAACCACTAGCCACTAAAATAATGCGGCTGATTCAAATGGATAACCCTATAACAAAAAAACGGGGCTGGCCATATGGCCAGCCCCTTCGCTTATGCTTGATTCAATTACTGAGCCTCGAAATTGTCCTTGTCCAGGCCGCAGACGGGGCAGCACCAATCCTCGGGCAGATCCTCCCAGGCGGTGCCGGGGGCGATGCCGTTGTCGGGATCGCCAACGGCGGGGTCGTATTCATAACCACAAAGGCAAACGTACTTCATAACAGGTTCCTCCTTCTGTCAGTTTATCGCAGGTGAATGCAGGTAAATGGAATCAGCCGAAATACCGCTCCAGCAGACCGGCGAAAGCCTTGCCGTGGCGGGCCTCGTCCCGGGCCATCTCGTGGACGGTGTCGTGGATGGCGTCCAGACCCAGCTCCTTGGCCTTCTTGGCCAGCTCGGTCTTACCGGCGGTGGCGCCGTTCTCGGCCTCCACGCGGACGGTCAGATTCTCCTTGGTGGAAGCGGAGACCACTTCGCCCAGCAGCTCGGCGAACTTGGCGGCGTGCTCGGCCTCCTCATAGGCGGCCTTCTCCCAGTACAGGCCGATCTCAGGATAGCCCTCACGGTGAGCGGCGCGGGCCATGGCCAGATACATACCGACCTCGGTGCACTCGCCGTTGAAGTTCTCCCGCAGACCCTCCTTGATCTCTTCGGGAGCATCGGAAGCCACGCCGATGACGTGCTCGGCAGCCCAGGCCATCTCGCCTTCCATCTTGGTGAACTTGGACGCGGGGGCTTTGCAGATGGGGCAGCGGAAGCCCTCGGGCAGCGCGTCTCCCTCGTAGACGTAGCCGCAGACCTGACATACAAACTTTGCCATAGTAATATCCTCCATTGTTAATTGGTGTCGCGCATCAGGCGGCGCAATTAAGAATTATTCCTGATAAGCGTATTATAGCAGACCTTGTCCCATTTGTAAAGCAAAATTTCAGGGGATTTTTTTGGTGATTTTGCCGATTTTTTCGCCCTCCGGGGCGCTCTCCAGCAAAATCCCCCCTCTGGGCGGCAGGGTCAGCCGCAATTTGCCGTTCATGGCCAGGTAACGCTGGCCGGTGAACACGTCCACCGCCTGAACATGGCCCCAGGGCAGCTCCACGATGGTCCGGGTCCGGGCGTTGCTCACCGCCACGGCCACGCTTTCCCCCGCCGCCCGGCGGACGAAGGACACCAGGCACTCCCCACAGGTGCCCCAGCGGATGTCTCCCTCCCGGAGGGGGCGGCTGGTCTTGCGGTAGTTGCCCAGTTTGGCGCAGTAGGCCACCAGGTCTTTGTCCTCCCGGCCCCAGGGGAAGGGCCGGCGGTTGAAGGGGTCCTCGAAGCCGGTCATGCCCGCCTCGTCCCCGTAAAACACCGTGGGCGCGCCGGGGAAGGCGAACAGCACCAACAGCCCCAGCTTCAACAGCTCCATGCCGCCCGCCCGCTCCCGGGGGGACATCTCGTAGCCAGCCCGCCAGTCCTTGCTCTGGTCGTGCCGCTCGCTGCCCACGCCCAGGTAGGTCAGGATGCGCAGGGTGTCGTGGGTGCCCAGGGCGTTCATGGCGGAGTAGAAGGCGGAGGGCGGGTAATTTTCCCGCAGGTCCTCCATGCTGTACTGGAACCCCGCCCCGTCGCCGTGGAGCAGGAAGTTCAACAGCGCCGTGCGGAAGGGGTAATTCATCAGGCCGTCCAGGTGGTAGCCCAACAGGTGGCGGCGGCGGACACCGTAGGCGATTTTGGTGGAGCCGTCCTCCCAGACCTCGCCAATGACGATGGCGTTGGGGTTTTCCTCCCGGGCCGCCTGATGGATGCCGTTGACGAAGTCGTCGGGCAGCTCATCCGCCACGTCCAGCCGCCAGCCGTCGGCCCCCGCCCGGAGCCACCGCCGCACCACGGAGTTCTCCCCGGCGAAGATGAAGTCCCGGTAGCCCTGACAGTCCTCCCGGACCGCGGGCAGGGAGTAAATGCCCCACCAGCTCTCGTATTTATCCGGCCACTCCTTCCAGTCGAACCAGTCATAGTAAGGGGAGTCCTTGGACTGCACCGCCCCCGGCTCCGGGTAGAACCCGTCCCCGTTGAAGTACCGGGAGACATAGCCGGTGTGGTTGAACACGCCGTCCAGGACGATTTTGATGCCCCGCTTGTGGGCCTCGCCGCACAGGTGGGTGAAATCCTCGTTGGTGCCCAGCATGGGATCTACCCGGCTGTAGTCGGCGGTGCCGTAGCGGTGGTTTTCCGACGCCTCAAAGATGGGGCAGAAGTAGATGGTCTCCACCCCCAGTCCGGCCAGATAGTCCAGCTTGGCCTCCACGCCCTTCAGGTTGCCGCCGAAGAAATCCCGGTTGCAGATGTCCATGCCCCGCTCGGTCTTGCCGATGGGCTTGTAGAGGGGTTCTTCGTCCCAGCTCTGGTGGACGCTGCGGTTTCCCACCAGGCCAGCGGGGTCGGGGATCTCCGTGCGGAAGAACCGGTCGGGGAAGATTTGGTAACACATCCCCTTGCCGAACCAGTCCGGCACCCGATCCGCCCCGTCGTAGACGGTGAGCTGATAGGTGCGCAGCTGCTTCATCCGCCCATCCAGCCCCTCCAGCCGGAAGGTGTACCACACCAGCCCCACATAGTCCCCGGTGTCCAGGGTGCAGGTGAATTCGTCCCGGCCCAGGTCGGTGCCTGTCCAGGGCATGGGCAGCGTCACCATCCGGTTGTTGTCGAACTCGAAATAGGCGGTCAGGGTCGCACGGGAAAAGCCCTCTGCCCGGGCCGGGCGGAGGGTGAAGCGCACCTGGGTCCCCGCGGGGACCGCGCCGTAAGGCTCCTTACAGCGCAGGTCGCGGGAATCGTAAATGGTCTGGTCGGGCATAAAATCAGTCCGTTTCGTTTGAATTTTGGGCTTTTCTATGAAAAAACTTGTACTGCGCCAGGCAGTTTTCTGGTTAAAGGTCAAGCTCTATCCCCTCTTGCCTCCCCTGAAAGGGGAGGTGGCGCGGCGCAAGCCGCGACGGAGGGGTTTTGCATCATGGCTAATAGCTAAACTCACTGCAACAGCTGGTTCTCCGCCTCCACCCGCTCCAGGGTGGCCTCATCGCTGAAATAATAGTTCATGATGGCGGCGGTGATGGCGGCAGTATCCGCGCCGGCGCTGGCCTTTTCCACCACGG
>JAJQAS010000182.1 GCA_021203685.1 Clostridiales bacterium
ACCACACCCTGTCCGACCCGGGCACCGTGGCCTATTGGGAGTGGTTTTACATCGACCTGGTGAAATACCTGCGGGAAATGTACGGCGCGGACATCCTCAAAATGGATCGGATAATGAGCCTGTTTTACAACAACGCCCGGTTCTTCTCCCGGGAGGAGCAGCCCCTCCTGGCGCTGTTGATGGAGCAGATCCGCCGGGAGATGACCCAGCAGCGACCCCACTACCGCACCATCACCGCCAACTGGTTTTGGAGCTGTGCCGCATCTACGAGCCACTGGGGGCGCAGCCGGAGGCCCGGGAGATGAGCAACCGCATCCAGCCCGCCATCCGCTGCATGGAGGAACGCTACGCCGAACAGATCAAGATCGGCGACGTGGCCAACGCCTGCGGCTTCAGTGAGAGCCACTTCCGCCGCATCTTCCAGGAGATCATGAACATGAAGCCGGTGGACTACCTGAATATGATCCGCATCCGCCACTCCACCGAAATGTTTCGCCGCACTGACAAATCCATGTCGGACATCGCCTACTCCTGCGGGTTCGACAACGTTTCCACCTTCAACCGGAACTTCCGGCGGCTTTACGGCACCTCGCCCTACCAGTGGAAAAAATCCGACCGGAATCCCGACCAGCAGACCCAAAAAATGAATATTACCGCCCAAAAGGGCTGGCAGGAAACAAAATCCTCCAAATCCGCGAACGAATGATTGAATTTGCACGTTTTATAGTCGAAAATCACATATGCTTTCTATGGAACTGTGGTAAAATGCACACATAAGGTGTATGTGAAGCGACAAAAAGTGTGAATTTTGACGGTTACACCTTTTTGTTCGTTCTGCATTCCCAAAAACCCAGAAAAGGAGACATGAAACATGAAGAAACTGCTCGCCCTGATCCTGGCCCTGGCTATGGCGCTTTCCCTGGTTGCCTGCGGCGGGTCCTCCAGCAGCGACACCACCACGGACACCGACTCCGACAGCTCCGCCGCTGCCACCACCGACACCGATTCCGACTCCGACGATTCCCACACCCTGACCATCCAGGCCTGGGATGCCAGCTTCAACATCCCCGCCATCCAGGCCGCCGCTGACGACTACAAGGCCAACGTTGACCCGGACTTCAACCTGGAGATCACCGAGGTCTCCGGCTCCTCCGACATCGAGGACGCCGTGACCCTGGCCGCCTCCGCCGGTGACTACAGCACCCTGCCCGACATCGTCCTGTTCCAGGACCACTACTTCAAGCAGTATCAGGCCAACTACCCCGACGTGTGGGTCTCCCTGGACGACATCGACATCGACTGGACCGACTTCTATGAGGAGAAGCTGGACTACTCCACCGTGGACGACGTTCACTACGGCGTGCCCGTTGACGGCGGCACCGTCATCTTTGCCTATCGTACCGACCTGCTGGCCGAGGTGGGCAAGACTGTGGACGACATGACCGGCATCACCTGGGACGAGTTCATCGAAGTCGGTGAAGAAGTCTATGCCGCTACCGGCAAGTATCTGCTCTCCATGGACGGCGACGGCAACGACTTGGTCTACATGATGCTCCAGGCCGAGGGCGTGTCCCAGTTCCAGGACGGCGAGCCTTACATCTCCGAGAACGAGGTGCTGGAGGAGATTTGCGAGGTCATCGTGGAGATGGTCGAGAAGAACGTCCTCTATCTGGCCAACGACTGGTCTGACTATACCGACCAGACCATCCAGGGCGACATGGTCGCCGGCGTCATGAACGGCAACTGGATCATCCCCACCATTGAGAACGTCACCGAGAACAGCGGTCTGTGGGAGATCACCTCTCTGCCCACTCTCAGTGGTGAAGAGGGCTATGCCTCCAACGGCGGCTCTTCCCTGTACATCACCGCCAACTGCGACAACGTCGAGCTGGCCAAGGAGTTCCTGGCCTACACCTTCGGCGGCAGCACCGAGACCTATGACAACGCCCTGAAGAACGGCGGCGTGGTCACCACCTGCATCTCCGCCGCTGAGTCCGATGTCTATCAGGAAGGCGTGGAGTACTTCAACGACACCGCCATCTATGCCCAGATCGCTGAGATGGGCAACCATGTCACCGTCGTCGAGCAGAGCGACTACCACTACTCCGCCCGCAGCTACATGGCTACCGCCCTCATCAACGCCATCAACGGCGCTGACCTGGAGAGCGAGCTGGCCACTGCCGAGGAGAACCTGAGATTTGAAATGGGCCTGAGCTGATGTGACAGCATTACGCTGTCATAACGGTAGGTTCCAATGACGGAAGCGGGGAACCGTTTATGAGTGGACGGTTCCCCGCTTTGCGTTCACCCAAATTGCAAGGTTTCTAAGAAAAGTTCCTAAGAAAGATATTTGAGAGTTGAAAAGGAGGAGCTGACGCTCGTGAAAAAAGAGAAAACTGCAAAAGGCTTCACGCTGGTGCAGAGACAGCGTGTGGCCGGCTGGGGCTTCCTGACCCCCGCCACGCTGCTCATCACCATTATGAGCTTCTACCCCATCATTCAGGCATTCATCACTTCGTTCAAAACCGGCTCCAGCGCCAACATGCAGTGGGCGGAGCCGCTGCTGTATAACTTCACCCGGATGTTCAAGGACAAGATCTTCATGCGGTCCGTGGGCAACACTTTCCTGTACCTCATCATCCAGGTGCCCATCATGCTGGTTCTGGCTCTGCTGCTGGCCTACCTGCTGAACAACAAGGACATCAAGCTCAAAGGGCTGTTCCGCACCTGCATCTTCCTGCCCTGCGCCACGTCCCTGGTTTCCTACTCCCTGATCTTCAAGTCCCTGTTCGCCACCCAGGGCCTGGTCAACTCCGTGCTGACGGGGCTGGGCATCTTCCAGGAGAACTTCAACTTCCTGGGCACCCCCTGGAGCGCAAAAGCCATCATCATCATCGCCCTGATCTGGCGGTGGACAGGCTATAACATGGTGTTCTACCTGGCCGCCATGCAGAATATCGACTACAGCGTCTACGAGGCCGCCTCCCTGGACGGCTCCAGCGCGTGGCACACCTTCTGGCACATCACTGTGCCGCTGCTGCGCCCCACCATCATCATGACGGTCATCATGTCCATCAACGGCACCCTCCAGCTGTTCGACGAGTCCATGAACCTGACCAGCGGTGGCCCGGCCAACTCCACCATCACCATGTCCCACTACATCTACAACATCTCCTTCGGCCAGGGCGTTGCCAACTTCGGCTATGCTTCCGCGCTGTCCTTCTTCGTCTTTGTGCTGGTGGCTGTGCTGGCCCTCATCAATATGAAAGTGGGTGACACTCGTGACTAAACGCATTTCCAGTACCCAGCGGCGGCTGATCCCGGCCTACATCTTCCTGGTGATCTTCTCGCTGATCTGCGTGTTCCCCTTCTACTGGATGTTGACCGCCGCCACGAACCAGTCGCTGGACGTGGCCCGGGGCAAGATCGTCTTTGGCACCTATCTGATGGAAAACCTCAAAAACCTGCTGGAGAGCCAGAATCTGTGGCGGGCGCTGGGGAACTCCTTCCTCTACTCCACGGTGCAGACCCTCATCTCCATCTTCGTCTGCTCCCTGGGCGGCTACGGCTTCGAGCTGTACCATGACCCCGGCAAGGACAGGGTGTTCTCCGTGTTGCTGCTGGCCATGATGGTTCCCCAGGTGGCGGTCATGATCCCGCTGTTCAAGATGATGTCCGCCTGGGGCCTGCTGAACTCGGTCTGGGCCTTCATCCTGCCCAGCATCTCCACCCCCTTCCTCATCATGCTGTTCCGGCAGAATTCCCGTACCTTCCCCATGGACCTGATGGACGCGGGCCGCATCGACGGTTTGGGTGAGATCGCCATCTATTTCCGGGTGTATATGCCCGTCATGAAGTCCACCTATGCCGCCGCCGGCGTCATCACCTTCATGAACTCCTGGAACGCCTACCTGTGGCCGAAGGTCGTCATGAGCGATGACCGGGCGCAGACCATGCCCATGCTGATCGCCAACCTGGCCTCCGGCTACACTGTGGACTACGGTATGCTGATGCTGGGCGTTCTGTTCTGCTCGGTGCCCACCATCATCATCTTCTTCATCCTGCAAAAGCAGTTTGCCGAAGGCATCACCGGCTCCGTCAAGGGCTAATCCAAAACAAGCAAGTAATCCCTTTCGCGCAAAGCGGCACCGCAGCGCTCGGCAGAATGCCGAACGTGTTTGCGGTGCCGCTGTTTTTTATGCGTGCTTCTGATGGTTTCAGCGAAAATACGTATTGTAACAATGGCTGGAGGCTGACGCCATCTGTTATCCCATCCCCAGCAGCAGTCCAACCACGCGGACCACGGCCGCGGCGACCCAGGCGATGGCGCATTGCTCCGCCACCACAAAGACGGCCCACCTGCCGCCCAGCTCCCGCCGGATGGAGGCGATCGCCGCCACGCAGGGGGTGTAGAGCAGGCTGAACACCATCATAGTGGCGGCGGCCAGCGGGGTCAGCAGGGAGGTGACCTCTCCCGCGAACAAAATTTCCATGGTGGAGACCACGCTCTCCTTGGCCATAAAGCCGCTGATGAGGGAGGTGCAGATCCGCCAGTCCCCCAGGCCCAGGGGCTGGAAGAGGGGGGCGATCAGCCCCGCCACGGCGGCCAGGATGCTGTTCTGGGAGTCCGTCACCACGTTCAGCCGCAGGTCGAAGGTTTGCAGGAACCAGATCACGATGGTAGCCAGCAGGATGATGGTAAAGGCCCGGTGCAGGAAGTCCTTGGCCTTCTCCCACAGGAGCTGCGCCACGTTCCGGGCGGAGGGGAGCCGGTAGTTGGGCAGCTCCAGCACGAAGGGCACCGCCTCCCCCCGGAACAGGGTCTTTTTGAACAGGAACGCCACCAAAATCCCCACGGCGATGCCCAAAAAGTAGAGGGCGGTGACGATGAAACCGCTGTATTTTGGGAAGAACGTGTTGACGAAAAACATATAAATGGGCAGCTTCGCCGTGCAGCTCATGAAGGGGGTCAGCAGAATGGTCATCCGGCGGTCCCGCTCACTGGGCAGCGTCCGGGTGGCCATGACCGCCGGGACGGTGCAGCCAAATCCGATGAGCATGGGGACGATGCTCCGCCCGGAGAGGCCGATTTTCCGCAGGAGGCTGTCCATGAAGAAAGCCACCCGGGCGATGTACCCGCTGTCCTCCAGCAGCGACAGGAAGAAGAACAGGCAGACGATGATGGGCAAAAAGCTCAGCACACTGCCCACCCCCGCGAAAATGCCGTCGCTGATGAGGGCGCGGAGGATGGGGTGGACGTTCCAGGCCAACAGAGCAGTGTCCACGACGCCCGCCAGAGCGTCGATGCCGATTTCCAGAAGGTTCTGGAAAAACAGTCCTATCACGTTGAAGGTCAGGTAGAACACCAGCAGCATGATACCGATGAAGCAGGGAATGGCGGTGTATTTGCCGGTGAGAATTTTGTCGATTTTCTCGCTGCGCTGGCGCTCGCGGCTCTCTTTGGGCTTTTGCACCGTATGGGCGCACAGCTTCTGGATGAACGAGAAGCGCATATCGGCAATGGCCGCCGTCCGGTCCAGCCCCCGCTCCTGCTCCATCTGGACCAAAATCAGCTCCACCAGCTCCTTTTCGTTGTCCGTCAGGTTCAGCCGCTCCAAAATCAGCCCGTCGCCCTCGGCCACCTTGGTGGCCGCGAAGCGGAGGGGGATGCCCGCCTTCTGCGCGTGGTCCTCGATGAGGTGCATAATGCCGTGGAGCGCCCGGTGGACCGCCCCGCCGTGGTCGTTTTTGTCGCAGAAATCCTGCCGCCTGGGACGTTCCTGGTACTTTGCCACGTGGAGCAGGTGGGACACCAGCTCGTCGATGCCCTCGTTTTTCGCCGCGGAGATGGGGACCACGGGGATGCCCAGAATCTCCTCCATCTCGTTGATGCGGATGGAGCCGCCGTTTTCCCGTACCTCGTCCATCATGTTCAGGGCCAGCACCATGGGCGTGTCCAGTTCCATGAGCTGCATGGTCAGGTAGAGGTTCCGCTCGATGTTGGTGGCGTCCACGATGTTGATGATGCCGCAGGGGTGCTCGTCCAGCACGAAGTTCCGGGTCACCAGCTCCTCGCTGGAGTAGGGCGACATGGAGTAGATGCCCGGCAGGTCGGTGACAAGGGTGTCGTCGTGGCCGCGAATGGCGCCGTCCTTCCGGTCCACGGTGACGCCGGGGAAGTTGCCCACGTGCTGGCTGGCCCCGGTGAGCTGGTTGAACAGGGTGGTCTTACCACAGTTCTGGTTGCCCGCCAGGGCGAAGGTCAGCACGGTGCCCTCCGGCAGGGGGTGCTCGTCCGCCTTGCTGTGGTAGCGTCCGCCCTCGCCCAGGCCGGGGTGGGCCAGTTCCTTTTTCCCGCTCAGGGCGGGTTCCCCTGCCGCCTTTTTCACCGGCGTGATTTCGATTTTTTCCGCGTCAGCCACCCGGAGGGTCAGCTCATAGCTGTGGACCCGCAGTTCCAGAGGGTCGCCCATGGGCGCGAACTTCACCATGGTGACCTCTGCGCCGGGGATCAGGCCCATGTCCAGAATGTGCTGCCGCAGCGCTCCCTCGCCGCCGACCGTTTGGATGACGGCGCTCTTTCCGATCTCTAATTCCTTCAACGTCATGGTTTGTACCGCTCCCTTACCGGTTGTTCCTGCCGCAGTTTCGCTGGATGAGCTTGACGATCTCCACAATGGGGATGATGAGCACACCCAAAAGGGCGGCCACCAGGTACTCCGACAGCTCTACGCTGGCAAAATCGAAGGCCGCCGCCAGCACCGGCACCTCGCAGACCAGGGTGGTGGCTGCCAGCGAGGCCCCCGCCGCGATAAGCAGCATTTTGTTTTGAGAACCCAGGCGGAAGATGCTCTGCCGCTGGGAGCGCATGTTCAGACTGTGGAAGATTTCCGCCATGGACATGGTCAGGAAGGCCATGGTGGTGCCGTCCGCGCTGTTGGTAATGGCCCAGACGCTGCTCTCCATAAAGTGGCCGATGAAGTAGGAGGCCAGCGTCAGCGCCGTCACAACGGCCCCCTGATAGAGCACGTCCACCCCTAGCCCGTCTGCGAAAATGCCCGCTTTGGGGTCGCGGGGCCTGCGCCGCATAACATTTTGCTCCGCTTTTTCCGTCCCCAGGGCCAGGGCCGGGAAGCAGTCGGTGACCAGGTTGATCCACAGCAGATGCACCGGCTTCAAAATGGTAAAGCCCATCAGCGTGGACAGGAAGATGCTCAGCACCTCGCTCAGGTTGGAGCCCAGCAGGAACTGAATGGCCTTGCGGATGTTGTCGTAGATGCGGCGGCCTTCCTCCACCGCGCCAACGATGGTGGCGAAGTTGTCGTCGGTCAGAATCATGTCCGCCACGTTTTTCGTCACGTCGGTGCCGGTGATGCCCATGCCCACGCCGATGTCCGCCGCCTTGATGGAGGGAGCGTCGTTGACGCCGTCGCCGGTCATGGCGGTCACGTACCCTGCGCCCCGCCAGGCGTTGACGATGCGGGTCTTTTGCTCCGGCTGCACCCGGGCGTAGACGCTGATGTTTTGGAACTCCCGGGCAAAGGTCTCGTCGTCCATCTGGGCCAGCTGCGCGCCGGTGACGGCGTAAGCCCCATCTGCAAGGATGTTCAGCTCCCTGGCGATGGCCACGGCAGTGTCGATGTGGTCGCCGGTGATCATGATGGGGCGGATGCCCGCCTCCCGGCACTCCACAATGGCGTCTTTCACCTCCGGGCGCACCGGGTCGATCATCCCACAGAGGCCCACAAAGCAGAGCTGCTGCTCCAGCGTCTCCGGCTCGTAATCCGTCGGCAGCTCGTTCCACACGCGCTGGGCACAGGCCAGCACCCGCAGAGCCTTGTCCGCCATGGCTTTGTTGGCGGCGAGGATAGCCTCCCGGTCGTTTTCCGTCATGGGGACGTCCTGCCCGTCTTTCAGATAGTGGGTACACCGGCCGATGACCACGTCCACCGCGCCCTTGGTGAACTGGATGATTCCGGTTTGTGTTTCGTGGACAGTGGACATCATTTTCCGGTTGGAATCGAAGGGGGCTTCGCCCCGGCGCACGTATTGCGCTTTTAGGTCTGGCTTTGCAAGCCCGATGTTGTTGGCCCAGGCCACCAGCGCAGCCTCGGTGGGTTCGCCGGTCACCTGCCCGTCCCCGTCCAGCTCCGCGTCGGAGCAGAGGGCCATGGCCGTGGCCGTCCGCTGCTCGTCCGGGCCGAAGGCGTCCACCACGGTCATCTTGTTCTGGGTCAGGGTGCCGGTCTTGTCTGAGCAGATGACCTGGGCGCAGCCCAGGGTCTCCACCGCAGTCAGGCGGCGGATGATGGCGTTGCGTTTGGACATATTGGTGACGCCGATGGAGAGCACCACCGTGACCACCGCCGCCAGGCCCTCCGGGATGGCCGCCACCGCCAGAGAGACGGCGATCATAAAGGAGTCCAGCGCCACGTCTGCCGTCAGGCTGCCCACCCTCATGAGCTGGACGGCAAACACAATGAGACAAATGCCCAGCACCAGCCAGGTCAGCACCTTGGAAAGTTGATTCAGCTTGATTTGCAGCGGGGTCAGGTCGTCCTCGGCCTGGGCCAGGGCGCTGGCGATTTTGCCCATCTCCGTGTCCATGCCGGTGGCGGTGACAACGGCGGTACCCCTGCCATAGACCACGGTACCGCCCATATAGAGCATATTTTTCCGGTCGCCCAGGGGAACGTCGGTTTCGTTCTCTTTCAGCTGAATGAGGTCGATGAATTTCGTCACCGGCACCGATTCGCCGGTCAGGGCGGATTCCTCAGCCTTCAGGCTGGCGCTCTCCAAAATACGGGCGTCGGCGGGCACCGCGTCCCCCGCTTCCAGCAGGATGATGTCGCCCATCACCAGCTCCTCGCTGGGGATGATCTGCACCCTGCCGTCCCGCAGGACCTTGGAGGTGGCGGCGGACATCTTTTGCAGGGCTTCGATGGCCTTTTCCGCCTTGTTCTCCTGGTAGACACCCAGCACGGCGTTGACGAGAACCACGGCGATGATGATAATGACATCGGCAAAGCTGTCGTTTTCCACCACCGCCAGCACACCGCTGACGATGGCCGCCGCGATGAGAATAATGATCATGGGGTCGGCCAGTTGTGCCAGGAACCGGCGGATGAGGGACTTCCCCCTGGCCGCTTCCAGGGCGTTCTTTCCGTCCCGTTCCAGCCGGCTTTGTGCTTCCTTAGTGGAAAGGCCCGCTTCGCTGGAATGAAGCGCGTTCAGGACGTTTTCCTTTTCTTCACAATAGTAACGCATGAGATTTGTTCCTCCTTCGCCGTCAAGCGGTACTTCCGCTTCGCTCCCTGACGGAATCCCCGCAGTGAAGCGTGCAAGACCTTTTGGGGGCTGTCATCCTCCCCCAAAAGGGGAGCCGCAATTCTCCGGACGGTCAATGTTTCAAATTCCAGCTTTCTCGCCTCTCAGTGTATCACTCGTCGCATTAGCTGTCAATCGTCATTTTTCCACCAATCGAAACCGGCAAAAACCACTCCTGCCCAGCGGGAAGGGACTGTTTCTTGTAATTTCCGTATTCAGCCTAGAGCGGGGCCGCCGCTGCTGAGCCGGGTCCCGGTAAATAATAAACTGGTTATCCCTTTGAATCAGCCGTGTTGTGATAAGCTGTTAGTCATGCGCTGCCGACGAAAAGCGTAGTGCTTAAAACAAAAAACCACCAGGGGATAGCCAGTTATTATTATTTTGCGAATAAAAACCTGACGTTTCAATGGACAACGGGCCACCTTTGTGCAATATTTGACCAGAATCGCATTTGCGTTCCCTCTTGCCGGGACGCAGAAGGGGCCTTCCAGGTTTGGGAAAGCGGAGGAAAAAAGCCCGGTCTCTCCGGAAGATGATGCCAGACACAGTTCATGGTATCCCGTGCAGACGATGAGGATGCGCAGCCGGTTGTTCTCCTGGCCGGAGATTTTCAAGAACCCGCCAAAGTGCATGGCCAGATACGCCACCTCGCTGTCCGGGAGGGGGACTCCGAAGTCCTCTTCCAGATGTTTGGCGGTGATTTTCGTGATGGCGAACAGCTCCGGGTACTCGTGCATGATGTCGTCGCCCAGCAGATTACCAATTTGGATGCCGTATTGATAGCGATAAAGGGATGTGTTCAGGTGGACGAATAGCGCCCGCTCCAGCTCGTCCCGGTTGTCAAAGACGATACAGGCCACCCGCTCGAACTCCGCGACGAGGGTTTTGGTCAGGCCGTAGACATGCTCTCTGGATGGCCCCTCGAAGAACTCGTCCGGGACGATGTTCACCCGGGCCCCCAGCAGGTGCAGGGTCAGGTACAGCTGCTTGTTTTCGGGCAGGTCGGGGAAATGCTGTCCAAGAGTTCTCCGGTTTCCTGCTCAAACAGATGAACGACGTTTACGAGTATATCGACTTCCGCAACCAAATTCACTCCACCTTCGATAATCTGCGCCGAATTGACCAGCGAGACATCCCGGAGGTGGCAGTGAGAGAGGCCCTCTTAAATTTGCTCATCCACCGTGAATATGCTGTGCGGGCCAGCGCGCTGGTCAGCATCTATGCGGACAGAATTGAGTTCACTTCCATCGGTGGGCTGGTCAGCGGAGAGACCCTGAATGATGTGATGATGGGCATTTCCGTCTGTCGGAATCAGAAGCTGGCAAATGTATTTTATCGGCTGGAATTGATCGAAGCATATGGAACAGGGATTCAAAAAATCATGAATGCTTATGAGGGAACAGGCGTGACCCCAAAAATTGAAACATCCGACAATGCGTTCAAAATCGTTCTTCCAAATCTCAACGTGCGCTCCTCTGAATCTGTCGTCTCTGGCAAAACAAACGAAGAAAAAGTCATTTTGCTGCTGCATAAACAGGGGACAGCCACCAGAAGGGAAATGGAACAAATGCTTGAACTCCGTCAGACGACTTGCGTAAGACTGTTAAATAAAATGCTGGAAGACGGTCAAATCGTTCGGGAGGGAAAAACACGCATTATCGCCTTCCGCAGTAAACAGTCTTGTGACAACGCTGTTTGGTTCGTGCCGCATCATTGTTATCGTAAAGAAAATTAAATTACCCAATGATAATTTGCCCTGGGCCACATGTCCAGGGCTATTTTCATTTTTACTTACTAACATAGAAGTAAAACGAAGAAAAATGGACCCCATTCCACCTCAACCATCACC
>JAJQAS010000075.1 GCA_021203685.1 Clostridiales bacterium
CCCTGATGGACGGCAAGAGCGCCGAGTCAGAGGTCATCCCCTGGGTGCTGGTGGAAAAGGACAGCTGCTAAAATGAGCTATTAGCCGTTCGTTTTGTGCGGCGAACCCAAAGCGCAGAGCGAATCGTTCAGCGCCACAAAGCCAATAGCTAAAAGCTAAGAGCTAATAGCTGGAAACATATGATGTTTCCCCATCCCGTGCCCACATCAGGACAGCATTTTCCGACATTATCCTATGGTTCAACCCGGTGTGAACTGCTATGATGCACCCAACCAAACCGGACACATTGCCGGAGTTTTGCCAAGGAGGAACATGCTATGCCCATTTTTTATCACGAGCAGGCCAGAGAGTTCCATCTCTGCAACGACACGCTCAGCTATATTCTCTATGCTCTTCCCAACGGCCATCTGGGACAGCTCTACTACGGGAAACGCCTGCGCGACCGGGAGAGCTTCGCCCACCTGATGGGGAACGGCTGCCGCCCTGTGGCCTCCACCCCCATGAAGGAGTTCCCCTATTTTTCGCTGGAGTTTTCCATGCAGGAATACCCCTGCTTTGGCTCCACGGACTACCGTCAGCCCGCCTTCGAGCTGATCCAGGAGAACGGCAGCCACATCAACGATTTCCAGCTGGTCAGCCACAAAATCTACGGCGGCAAGCCGGAGATGGAGGGCTTGCCCCACTCCTACACCGAGGACGACAGCGAGGCCACGACCCTGGAGCTGACCCTCCGGGACCCGCTGACCCAGGTGGAGCTGACCCTGTTTTACACCATCTTCGAGGGCGTGGGCGTCATCGCCCGCAGCGCCCGGTTCCGCAACGGCGGCAGCCAGACCCTGCGGCTGGAGCGGGCCATGTCTCTCAGTGTGGATTTCCCCAACCACGACTTTGAGTGGGTGCAGTTCTCCGGCGCGTGGGGCCGGGAGCGCGCCCCCAGGGTGCGCCCGCTGGAGCTGGGCGTCACGGCGGTGGAGTCCATGCGGGGCCATTCCAGCCCCCATCAGAACCCCTTCGTCATTTTGAAGCGCCCCAACGCCGACGAGAGCGGCGGCGACGTCTACGGCTTCTCCCTGGTCTACTCCGGCAACTTCCTGGCCCAGGCCGAGGTGGACACCTTTAACGTGACCCGGTTTACCATGGGCATCAACCCCCGGCAGTTCTGCTGGAAGCTGACCCCCGGCGAGACCTTCCAGACGCCGGAGGCGCTGATGACCTACAGCGGCGCGGGCCTGAACGGCATGTCCCAGTCGCTTCACAAGCTGCTCCAGACCCGGGTGGCCCGGGGTTACTGGCGGGACCGCCCCCGCCCGGTGCTGCTGAACAACTGGGAGGCCACCGGCATGGAGTTCACCGAGGAGAGCGTGCTCAACATCGCCCAAAAGGGCGCGGAGGTCGGCGTAGAGCTGTTCGTGCTGGACGACGGTTGGTTCGGCAAGCGCACTGAGTTCTCCGGGCTGGGAGACTGGTTTGCGGACACTTCCAAGCTGCCCAACGGCGTCAAGGGGCTGGCGGACAAAATCAACGCTCTGGGTATGGAGTTCGGCATCTGGATCGAGCCGGAGATGGTCAACGAGGACTCCGACCTGTACCGGGCGCACCCGGAGTACGTCCTCTGCACCCCCGACCGCCGCAGGAGCCTGGGCCGGAACCAGCTGGTGCTGGACTTCTCCAACCCGGAGGTCGTAGATTACATTTACGATCTGCTGGTAAAAGCTTTCGACGGGGCCAATATTGCCTACATCAAGTGGGACATGAACCGCTCCATTACCGAGTGCTACTCCGCCCACTGGCCCGCCGACCAGCAGGGCGAGGTCTACCACCGGTATATCCTGGGGGTCTACAGCCTCTATGAGAAGCTCATCGCCAGGTATCCCAAGCTGCTCTTCGAGTCCTGCGCCAGCGGCGGCGCCCGGTTCGACGCAGGTATGCTCTACTACGCGCCCCAGGCCTGGTGCAGCGATGACACCGACGCCGTCGAGCGGGTGAAAATTCAGTACGGTTCTTCCTACGGCTATCCCGTCTCCTCCTGGGGCGCCCATGTCTCCGAGTGCCCCAACCAGCAGACCGGCCGCACCACGCCGCTGTCCACCCGGGCCAACGTGGCCTACTTCGGGGCCTTTGGCTATGAGATGGATCTGAACACCCTGACCGACGCGGAGATCGCCCAGGTGAAGGAGCAGGTGGTCTTTATGAAGACCCACCGCCAGCTAATCCAGTACGGCGCATTCTACCGGCTGGAGGACCCCTACAAGGGCAGCCGGGGCGCGTGGATGGTGGTCAGCCCGGACAGGAGGGAGGCCATCGTGGGCGTGTATAAGATTCTCAACGGGGTCAACACCACCGACTTCCCCTCCATCCGGCTCCAGGGCCTGGACGAGGCCAGAGATTACCGTGTCAACGGCGGCTCCACCGTCCACGGCGGCGACGAGCTGATGAGCATCGGCCTGCTGCCCCTGGACGCCTCCACCCAGCCCATGGCCGGGGTCTATGGCGCGGAGCAGCAGCCCGACCTTGCCGGGGACTTTGCCTCCTGCCTGTACCACCTGACCGCCTGTGACTGACTGCGGCTGCGCCGAGCTGTTAGCTATTAGCTCTTAGGGAACCTCTGATTAAATAACTCCCGGCGTCTGGACGGCATATTTCGTGCAACTCTTCGTTGCGAAATCTTGAAATCCACAAAGGATTCCTGCGATTTCGCGCCTCGATTTGCGCAAAATCTGCTCGCCCAGCCATCCAAGGCCATTTAATCAGAGCTTCCTTAGCTTTTAGCTCAGTGGTACTTGTCTTTTAAGACCTACGCTATTGGTTTGCAGTGCATGACTAACGGCTAACGGCGAACGGCCAACAACTACATCACCCCTGCCAGCGGTCCCGGCACATGCCGGGGCCGCTGGCTATTTTTCTGGCAGGAAAACAGGAGAAAAATCCAAGTTGACCGGGCAGAAAGGAGCGAAATCCGGCGATTTCAAAAGACAAATGTGCGGATAGAAAATACTGCCGCTGTAAAATCAGTGAAAATGACGAAGCCGGAATCACGCAGGAAAGTTTTTTGAAAAAGGGCGAAAAGAAGGGGAAACATAGAAAAATGGGCGCAAATAGTAAAAAAAAACGACCGAAAAACATAGCCTGAAAGAAGCAACTATCGGAACCAACTTTGTTAAAAACGACAGATTTCTTACAAAAGAATGAACCAATTTTTTGGGGTTTCGAGCGCATTGGATAGAATGTACAAATTATGAGCTTTAAATTTGTGAAAAACGTCGAACGGCTGAAAATTGCTAACATCAAGTTATGTAAAACTCACATTTCGCTATACAAAATTAATCCATGTAGCGGTAAAATCAAATCACCCCTCGAAGGCGGGTCTGCCCGCCCATTTCGTGAGATCATGCAAGGAGGAAAACACATGAAACTCAAAAAACTCGCAGCCCTGATCCTGGCGCTGGCCATGGTGCTGTCTCTGGCAGCCTGCGGCGGCTCCAGCTCCGGCGGCACCACCACCGGCGACAGTTCCACTGCTTCCGGCAGCGACGGCTACACCACCAGTTCCCTGACCGTCAACATCTGGGATACCAACCAGCAGGCCGGTCTCCAGGAGATCGCTGATGAGTGGACCGAGACCTCTGGCGTCTCCGTCAACATCAACGTGGTGGACTGGGACAACTACTGGACCCTGTTGGAAGCCGGCGTCTCCGGCGGCGACATGCCCGACGTGTTCTGGATGCACTCCAACACCTCTCAGATGTACATGGAGAACGGCGTCCTGCTGAACCTGGACGACTACATCGCGGCGGACGACGACATCGACCTGTCCAACTACTATGACGGCATTGTGGAGCTGTACAGCTCCGACGGCTCTCAGTACGCGGTGCCCAAGGACCATGACACCATCGCCCTGCTGTACAACAAGGCCATCTTCGACGAGTACGGCATCGACTGCCCCACCGACGACTGGAGCTGGGACGACGTTCTGGCTGCCGCCACCGCCATCACCGAGGCCGGTGCTGACGACGGCGTCTATGGCTTCGCCATGAACACCTCCAACAACCAGGACGGCTGGTACAACCTGGTCTATGGTTACGGCGGAGAAGTCATCACTGAGGACCACAAGGACACCACTATCGACAGCGACGAGGCCAAGGCCGGCATGGAAATGATGCGTCAGATCCTTGAGGTCAGCGTTGACCAGACCACCGTGGCCGAGACCGGCACCGACTCCCTGTTCATGTCTGGCAAGGTCGCCATGATCACCCAGGGCTCCTGGATGGTCTACAGCTTCTACACCGCTGAGAACTCCGCCGACTACTACTGGGCCGAGATCCCCTACTGCGACGCCAACGGCAACGGCACCTGCGACGACGGCGAGCGGGTCTCCTCCTACAACGGCCTCGGCTGGACCGCCTCCTACAACACCTCCGACCCCCAGGCCGCTTACGACCTGATCTCCTGGTTCTGCAACTATGACAACCAGGTCAAGCAGGCTGAGCTGGGCGTGACCATGGCCGGTTACGTGGGCGCTGACGAGGCGTTCTCCACCGCCTTCGGCGACATGGACGTTTCCGCCTTCCTGAAGGTCGAAGAGGACGGCACCCTGTTCTTCCGTCCCTACACCCGGAACACCACCGTCTGGGAGGACGCCCTCCAGCAGACCGGCGCGTTCCTGGATGCCTGGCTGGACCCCTCTGACCCCGACCTGATGAGCCAGGCCTGCGACAACGCGGCCACCATCATCCGGGACGCCATCGCTGCAGAGTAAGCGTTTCCCACGTTCCTACAGCCCTGACTGTTGCTTGAACGCAGGCGGGCCAAACCCCATCGTTTGGCCCGCCTGTTTTATTCCAAACCGTTCCGGCAGCAGCAAAATAACAGTGCAGTACCCACACAACATCCTTTTTTCATCCAACATCCAAGGAGGGAGAGTATGAAAGAAAAAAAGGGTATGACGAAGGCGGAGAAAAACACTGCCGCATGGGCCTATCTGTTCATCGCACCCACGATGATCGGCCTGCTCGTCCTGAACTTCTACCCCATCTTCAACACCATCTATCAGGCATTCTGCAAGACCGGCGACTTCGGTCTGGGCAACACCTTCGTGGGCCTGGCCAACTTCCAGAGCCTGACCGTCGGCGCCAACGCATCGGAATTTTGGCAGTCCTTGCTTAATACCGTAAAGTATGCTATTATTGAGGTGCCCTTCTCCGTGGCCATCTCCCTGGTGCTGGCCGTGTTCCTGAACCGGAAGAAAATGCACGGCGTCACCGTCTACCGCACCATCTTCTTCCTGCCTATGGTCTGCGCCCCTGCAGCTGTGGCCATGGTGTGGAAGTGGCTGTACAACCAGCAGTTCGGCCTCATCAACAACCTGTTCGGCGTCAATATCGCCTGGATCTCCGACCCCAAGATCGCCTGGATCTCCATCGGCATCATCGGCGTGTGGTCCATCATCGGTTACAACATGGTGCTGTTCATCTCCGGTTTGCAGGAGATCCCCGGCGACTACTATGAGGCTGCCGAGATCGACGGCGCCACCGGCATCCGTCAGTTCTTCAGCATCACCGTTCCCCTGCTCAGTCCCACCACCTTCTTCATCGTCCAGACCCGCATCATCGGCGCGCTCACCGTGTTCGACCTGATGTTCATGGTCATGGACAAGACCAACCAGGCCCTGCCCCAGGTGCAGTCCGTGGTGTACGTGTTCTACACCTACGCCTTCACCAACGGCAACAAGGGCATGGGCGCGGCTGTCGTCTGCCTGCTGCTGATCTTCATCATGATCATCACGGCGATTTTGCAGTCCTGCGAGAAGAAGTTCGTTTTCTACAACTGAGAAAGGGGGAGCAATCAATGGAAAGCGCAAAAGCCAGAGATCGAATGAACAGCGTGATCATCCACGCAATTCTGATTATCTTTGCTGTTATCATGATCGTCCCCTTCGCGTGGATGATCCTGACCGCCCTGAAAACCAACCAGGAAGCCATTTCCGTGGACCCGTTCTACATCTTCCCGCAGAGCGGCTGGCACTGGTCCAACTTCGCCACGGTCTGGAGGTCCTATAACTTCCTGACCCTCTACAAGAACACCCTGCTGATGATCTTCTTCCGCGTGGTCTGCGCCTGCCTGACCGCCACCATGGCCGGTTACGCCCTGGGCCGCCTGAACTTCCCCGGCAAGAAGGTCGCCCATATGCTGGTGCTGGTGCAGATGATGGTCCCCTCCCAGATCTTCATCATCCCCCAGTACCTGATGGTCTCCAAGCTGGGGATGCTGAACACCACCTTCGGCCTGGTGTTCCCCGGCATGGTCACCGCCTTCGGCACCTACCTGTTGGAAACCGGCTACCGTGGCCTGCCCAAGGACTTGGAGGAGGCCGCCGCCATCGACGGCTGCAACGTGGGACAGCGGTTCCTGAAAATCATGATGCCGCTGACCCGGTCCTCCATGGTCTCCCTGGGCATCTTCACCGCCGTGTTCGCCTTCAAGGACCTGATGTGGCCCATGATCGTCTGCTCCAACGCCACCACCACCACCCTGTCCGCCGCGCTGGCGAAAATGCAGGGCCAGTACTCCAGCGACTACCCCGCCATGATGGCGGCAGCCGCTCTGGCGGTTTTGCCGATGATCGTCATCTACATCATCTTCCAGAAGCAGTTCGTCGAGGGCATTGCCACCTCCGGCGGCAAGCTGTAAAAAACATCGTTTTCGGTGTTTGCACCTGAATTAAGGGTGACTCTGTGCCGGAGTCGTCGCGCTTGTGATGGCTCCGGCCTCTTTATTTGCCATTGCCTCACATTGCATCCATGTAAAATGTGAGAAATACAACATTATGACAATACAGAAGGAAGGATCGGTGATAACTTGGACAACGCATCAACTTTTTACGAGACCAAACGGTTCCGCTGTCTGGAATATCACCAGAAGCAGACGGAGGATCTCTACCTGACCCTGTGCGGGGTGGAGCACTGCGCGCCGGGCAACATCTTTTACCCGGAGGGGCGGGGCGGCTACCACCTGCACGTCATCCTCTCCGGCAAGGGGACGCTGTGCATCAACGGGCAGGAGCAGCGGCTGCACTTTGGGCAGATGTTCATGACCAAGCCCAACGAGGACGGCTGGTACAAGCCGGACGACAGCGACCCCTGGACCTACTGCTGGATGACCTTCGACGGGAACAACGCCCCCACCTACGCCGAGAGCGCCGGGTTCCGGGAGGGCGTCAACGCCCAGGACTGCTATGTGGACCCCCAGGATTTCCACCACCTGACCCAGCGCATCCTGGACCGGCCGGAGCTGACCCTGGCCAACGACCTGTACTGGCTGGGCAACCTGTTCGAGTACCTGTCCCTGGCGGTGGAGTCCAACTACAAGTCGGCCCAGGTGGTGCGCCGCCACCACGAGTACGCGCCGGACGTGTACGTCAACCGCGCCCTGGATTTCATCCGCTACAACTACGCTACCATCAAGGTCAACGACGTGGCCAAGTACATCGGCATCAACCGCAGCTACCTGACCAATATCTTCAAGAAAAAGATGGGCATTTCCCCCCAGGAGTACCTGCTGCAATACCGGCTCAGCCGGGGCTGCGAGCTGCTGCTGGAGACCCGCTATTCCATCCAGGAGATCGCCCAGAAGATCGGCTACGAAAACCCGCTGACCTTTTCCAAAATGTTCAAAAACGTCTACGGCGTCAGCCCCCGGAACTACCGGATGCTGGGCGGAGTGGTTTCCGCCCCCGCCGCAGACAAAACAGAAGATACCACCACGACCGAAAACAAGGAAAACAACGAAACGACCTGAAACGCCCTGAAAGGAGCCGCCAATGAGTATTCGCTATGACCGGGAGCAACGCCTCCTGACCCTGGAGACCCGCACTTCCACCTACCAGATGCAGGTGGACAAATACGGATTTTTACACCACCTGTACTACGGACGGCAGGTGGACAGGGCCAACATGGCCTATCTCAACAGCAGCTACGACCGGGGCTTTTCCGGCAACCCTTACGACGTGAAATTTGACCGCACCTTCTCTCTGGACACCCTGCCCCAGGAGTACACCAGCTTTGGCGTGGGCGATTTCCGCATCAACGGCCTCTCCGTGGGCAACGGGGACGGCAGCTACGGGGCGGACTTCCGCTACACCGGCCACAGGATTCTGCCGGGGAAGTATGCCATCCCCGCCATGCCTGCCGTCTACGACAACGGCGGCGAGGCGGAGACCCTGGAGATCAGCCTGATGGACCCCGTGACCCGGCTGGTCGTCCGGCTGCGCTACGGCGTCTTTGAGGACAAGGACATTATTACCCGCTGCGCGGAGATCGTCAACTGGGGCCAGGAAAACGTGCGGCTGGAGAAGGTGGCCTCCCTCTGCCTGGATATGCCCTTTGGCAAGTGGGACCTGGTGCACTTCCACGGCCGCCATTGCATGGAGCGGCAGGTGGAGCGCACGCCGCTGATCCACTCCATCCAGACCATCGCCTCCAAGCGGGGCATGACCAGCCACCACCACAACCCCTTCGTCATCCTCTGCGACCACGAGGCCACCGAGGACAGCGGCGACTGCTACGGCCTGATGTTCATGTACTCCGGTAACCACAAGACCGAGATCGAAGTGGACCAGCTGGAAAACACCCGGGTGGTCATGGGCATCCACGACGCCCAGTTCCTGTGGACCCTGTCCCCCGGCGAGAGCTTCCACACGCCGGAGGTGGTGCTGACCTACAGCCCCAGCGGTTTCACCCAGCTCTCCCACAACTACCACACCATCATCCGTCACAACGTCTGCCGGGGCAGGTACAAGCTGGCCCGCCGCCCCCTGCTCATCAACAACTGGGAGGCCACCTACTTTGACTTCAACCGGGACAAGCTGCTGCACATCGCGGAGCAGGCGGCGGAGCTGGGGGTGGAGATGTTCGTGCTGGACGACGGCTGGTTTGGCCGCCGGGACAGCGACAACTCCGGCCTGGGGGACTGGTTCGTCAACGAGGCCAAGCTGCCCGGCGGGCTGCCCCCGCTGATTGAAAAAGTCAACGAGCTGGGGCTGAAATTCGGCCTGTGGATCGAGCCGGAGATGGTCAACGAGGACTCCGACCTCTACCGCGCCCACCCGGACTGGGCCTTTTCCCTGCCCAACCGGCACCCCATGATGGGCCGGAACCAGCTGGTGCTGGATCTGTCCCGGCAGGACGTGCGGGATTACCTCTATGAGAGCATCGCCCGTTTGCTGCGGGAAAACCAAATCGACTACATCAAGTGGGACATGAACCGTTCCCTTTCCGACGTGTACTCCCGCCAGCTCCCCCGGGAGCGGCAGGGGGAGGTCAGCCACCGGTATGTGCTGGGGGTCTACGAGCTGATGGACCGGCTGACTTCGGACTTCCCCGACGTGCTGTTCGAGGGCTGCGCCGGGGGCGGCGGCCGGTTCGATACGGGCATCCTCTACTACGCCCCCCAGATCTGGTGCAGCGATGATACCGACCCCATTGAGCGCATCAAAATTCAGTACGGCACCTCCTTTGGCTACCCTGTCTCCACCATGGGCGCCCACGTCTCCGCCTCCCCCAACCACCAGACGGGCCGCACCACCCCCCTGAAGACCCGGGGCGTGGTGGCCATGTCCGGCAGCTTCGGCTACGAGCTGGATCTCAACAAGCTCAGCGACGAGGACAAGGAGGAGGTGCGCCGCCAGATCGCGGACTTCAAAAAGTATTACTGGCTGATTCAGGACGGGCTTTACTACCGGCTGACCAAGCCCCAGGACGACGGGTTCTACAGCGCCTGGCAGTTTGTGGCCCGGGACGGCAGCGAGAGCCTCATCAACATGGTGGTCAGCAGCCCCCAACCCAACTCCGCCCTGGTCCACGTCCGCCTCAAAGGGCTGGACCCCGACGGCATCTACATTGACGAGGGGCAGGAGCAGCGGCGGTACAGGGGCAGCACCCTGATGTACGGCGGGTATACCTTCCCGGTGCTGCACGGCGACTACCCCAGTATGCAGGTCCACCTGGTCCGGGTGGGCGAGGCGGTCAAAGACTGACCTGCAAACACATGAGCCTGCCGTTTTTCGGCAGGCTCGTGCCTTATCACAGCAAAAAGGAGTTTCCCCCATGAAATGGTTACGATCGTTCCTGTCCGCTGAAAAAGAGAAAATTGCCGCCCTGTCAGGCCCCAAGGCCAAAGCCGAGTACATCTGGCAGTATTACAAGCTGTGGATCATCGGCGTTGTCTGTGGCGTCAGCCTGCTGGGGTATATCATCTACCAGGTGAACAGCACCCTGTCGGAAAACTGGCTGTATGTCACCTTCACCAACACTTACGCCGAGGTGGGCACCGGCTCCGACCTGTGGGAGGACTTCGTGGCGTTCTCGGACTTCGATTTGAAGAAGAAAAACGTGGTCTTCAACAATAGCTCCTATTTTGACTACGCCAGCAATCAGGGGGCGGGCAACACCTACTATCAGGTCTTTGTGGCCTACGTCGATTCCGGGACGCTGGACTGCGTGACCATGGACGAGGCGTCTCTGGTGGCGCTGGGCGCCACCGGGCGGCTGCTGGACCTGAACAGCGAGGAATGTACCTCCATTGTGGATAAGTACGCTGACCGGCTGGTCTACTGCGAACCCTACGACGAGGACTACAGCGACGACCTGGTGCCGGTGGGCATCGATGTCAGCGACAGCTGTCTGATGACGGAGTATCAGCTCTATGAGGACAGCTGCGTCATCGGCATTGGCGCCTACAGCCAGAACGTGGACGCGGTGGAACTCTTTTTGGACTATCTCATCGGGGAGGTTTCGTAATATGGCGGAAATGCTGCAGGGATTTTTGAGCAATGAAAGCGCCTTTGGCCGGCTGATGACCCGGCTGGGCATTATCATTGCCGCCAACGTGATGTTTATGATTTTCAGCCTGCCGGTGTTCACGGTGGGTGCGGCCTACGTGGCGCTGTACCACGTGATGTTCAAGACGCTGCGGGGAGACGGGGTCATCAACCCCTTCAAACAGTTCT
>JAJQAS010000213.1 GCA_021203685.1 Clostridiales bacterium
GCTCCTCCACCTGCGAGCTGATTTTCGAGGACTGCCGCATCCCCAAGGACCGTCTCCTGGGCGTCAAGGGCAAGGGCTTCGCTCTGGCCATGAAGACCCTGGACGGCGGCCGCATCGGCATCGCTTCCCAGGCGCTGGGCATTGCCGAGGGCGCGCTGGACGAGACTGTCGCTTACGTCAAGGAGCGCAAGCAGTTTGGCCGCAGCATCTCCGCCTTCCAGAACACCCAGTTCGAGCTGGCCGAGATGAAGGCCCGCATCGACGCCGCCAAGTACCTGGTCTACAAGGCCGCGCTGAAAAAGCAGGCCGTCATGGACGGCGCCAAGGTCCGCTACAGCGTCGAGGCCGCCGAGGCCAAGCTGATCGCCTCCCGTACCGCCAGCGACGTGACCCGCCGCTGCCTGCAGCTGTTCGGCGGCTACGGCTACACCCGTGACTATCCCATCGAGCGCATGATGCGGGACGCCAAGATCACCGAGATCTACGAAGGCACCAGCGAAGTGCAGATGATGGTCATTTCCGGCGATCTGCTGAAGTAAGGAGGGTATAATTCACTATGAAAGCTATTGTTTGTGTCAAGCAGGTTCCCGATACCTCCGGCAAGGTTGCCGTGAAGCCCGACGGGACCCTGGACCGCGCTTCTATGGCCACCATCACCAACCCTGATGACCTGAGCGCCCTGGAAGCCGCCCTGGAACTGAAAGAGCAGACCGGCTGCGAGGTCGTGGTCGTCTCCATGGGCCCCTTCACCGCCGAGGGTATGCTGCGGGAGTGCATCGCCCGCGGCGCTGACCGCGCTGTGCTGATTTCCGGCCGCGAGTTCGGCGGCTCCGACACCTTCGCCACCTCTCAGATCATCGCCGCCGGTATCAACAAAATCGGCGTCGGCCCCGAAGACGTGGTGTTCTGTGGCCGTCAGGCCATCGACGGCGACACCGCCCAGGTCGGCCCCCAGATCGCGGAGAAGCTGCACCTGCCCCAGGTCACCTATGTTGCCGGCATCAAGAAGGAGGGCGACAGCCTGATCTGCAAGCGTATGCTGGAGGACGGCTACATGACCCTCAAGGTCAAGACTCCCTGCCTGCTGACCTGCATCAAGGAGCTGAACACCCCCCGCTATATGTCCGTCGGCGGCATCTTCGAGTGCTATTCCAAGCCCCTGGACATCTTCGACTATCCCGCTCTGAAGGACGATCCCCTGATCGAGACCGACACCATCGGTTTGAAGGGCTCCCCCACCAACGTGTTCAAATCCTTCACTCCGCCTCAGAAGGGCGCTGGCACCATGGTGGAAAGTGCCAGTGCGCTGGTCGGCATCCTGAACGATAAGCACCTGATCTGAGAGAGGAGAGTATACTATGTCTGAATACAACTTCACCGATACCGCCGCGTTCCACGGCGTATGGGTTTTCTGTGAGCAGCGCGACGGCGTCATCCAGTCCATCAGCTATCAGCTGCTGAGTGAGGGCCGCAAGCTGGCCAACGACATCGGCGTGGAGCTGTGCGGCGTGGTGCTGGGCAGCGAGGTCGATGAGAATTACCTCAAGGCCCTGGGCGGCTACGGCGCGGACCGCGTCTATTATCTGGACAGCCCCCTGCTGAAAGACTACACCACCGACGGCTATGCCAAGGTGCTGTGCGACCTGGTCAAGGACAAGAAGCCCGAGATCGTCCTCATCGGCGCCACCAACATCGGCCGTGACCTGGGCCCCCGCTGCGCGGCCCGTCTGCACACCGGCCTGACCGCCGATGCTACCCATCTGGACATCGACACCGGCAAGTATGTGGAGTTCCTGAAAGAGTCCTCCTCTCTGGACCTGTCCAAGCAGAAGTTCGACTATGAGGACCGCAACTTGAAGATGACCCGTCCCGCCTTCGGCGGCCACCTGATGGCTACCATCATCTGCCCCCGGTTCCGTCCCCAGATGTCCACCGTCCGTCCCGGCGTTATGCAGACCCAGGAGTACGATGAGGCTGCCGCCGCCAAGGTCGTGGTGGAGAACGTCCCCGTGGAGCTGTCCGCTGAGGACATCGGCGTGGAGATCCTGGAGATCAAAAAGTCCGCCGCCAAGATGGTTGACCTCATCGGCGCTGACGTCATCGTCTCCGTGGGCCGCGGCATCAGCTCTGACCCCGAAAAGGGCATCGCCCTGGCCGAGGAGCTGGCCGGCGTGCTGGGCGGCGTCGTGGGCGCTTCCCGTGCTGTCGTGGACGCTGGCATGATCTCCTCCGACCACCAGGTCGGTCAGACCGGCAAGACCGTCCATCCCCGCATCTATGTGGCCCTGGGCATCTCCGGCGCCATCCAGCACACCGCCGGTATGCAGGATTCCGAGACCATCATCGCCGTCAACAAGAACGAGTCCGCTCCCATCTTCGGCGTGGCTACCTACGGCATCGTGGGCGACCTGTTCAAGGTGGTTCCCCAGCTCATCGCTGAGATCAAGGCGGTCCAGGCCGCGAAGTAAGCTCGCGCCCGAACCCATATAAGCAAAACCGAGGACGGCTGGCCGCTGGTCAGCCGTCCTTTTGCGTTTGCATACACCTGAAACGCAGCCCCGACACCCGACAGAATTTGCGAATTTGTCCCTCTGAAATCCGTAACACACAAAAATCCGGGGCGTCTGCCCCGGATTCATTGTCCTTATGCTGTTTTACTCCGCTGTGGATTCCTCTGTCCCGGTTTCCTCCGTCTCCGCCGGTTCTTCCACGGTGACGGTACCGCCCAGCAGCTCATACACCGTCTGACCGTCCTCGTCCAACTGAGCGGTCATCCAGGTAGCTGGGTCGGTGGTGGTCAGCTCCACCGCCAGCGTTTCCACCTCATACTTCACTTCGCCAAAGGCCAGAACGCTGCTGATTTTGCGGGTGCGCTTTTTCACCGTGTTGCCGGATTTCTCGATGGTGGTAAAGGTGCTGCCGCTGCTGGCCACCACAAGGGCGGTGTGGGAGGCGGTGCCGCTGCCGAAGAAGGCCACGTCACCGGGCTGGGGGGTGTAATTGGAGGTGTGCAGGGTACCCAGGCTCTTGAACCCGGAGACCCCATCTCGGGCCGCCATAAAGGTGGGGGCCGCGTCTGTGGAGACACCGGTGTTGTGGAGGCACCAGGTAGCGAACTCGGAGCACCATGGTTCGCTGGATTTCAGCTTGTGGTGGTTGCCGATGAGATATTGGTTGTAGTGGTTGATATACTTGCTGCCGGAATTGCCGATCTCGCCATAGGCGGCGGCTACCACCCGGTCCCGCAGGGTCTCCACGGAAGTGCCGGTCTCAGCCGCCTCCAGCACTGCCGCCAGGTCAGTGGTATAATCCTCGCTGCTCCGATAGGCGGCCTCATTGGGCAGAGTCAGCACCTGGGAGGATGTCTGGTACCAGGTCTCATAGAGGGCATCGATTTCCTCCTGCACCGTCTCCTCGGTCAGCTCCATCTCCTCGTCCTGGAAGGCCAACACCTCCAGATAGGCGACGACGGAGACCGCGTCGGTAGAGACGGTCAGGCTGTCCGTCTGCGTTGGGTCGGAGGTCTCGTCAGTGGATACAGATTTCGTCACGGAGTAGTACAACAGCTCCTCCGCGTCCTGTTCCTCCAGCTCTTCCTCGTCGGGAGAAAGGGTCTCGTTCAGCTCTTTGTCCTTCTCCGCCAGGCAGCTTTTCACGTACTCCACCAGGTCGGCGCTGAACGTCCGCCCGTCGGAATAGCTGGCGGCCAGCGTCTCGGCGTCCTGGGTGAACCCGGCGTCGCGCCGCTCACAGCGGTAGGAAATGTCCCCCGTCTCCTCGTCCACGGTGGCCACATAGCTGTGGCCCAGGGGGTCAACCGTTTCATCCTCGTAAGAGTAGCCGCAAGTGTGGCAGCTGTGGACGGTGTACCCCTCGGTCAGGCAGGTCGGCTCTACCACGGTGTCCTCAAACGCGCAGTCCTCTGTCACCTCCGCGCCGCAGAGGTGACAGATGGCGGTCATGGTGCCGTCCCCGTTGCTGCGCCAAGCCCCCAGGTCGTGGCCGGTAGTGGAACAGGCGGTGGTCATGAACGGCTCATAAGAGGCGATGATGTTCTCGGAGGGGTTCGGCGTGGTTTCCACGCTGGGGGCGGGAGTCTCCGGCAGCGCGTCGAACAAATCTCCCGAAGCAGTCTCCACCACAGAGGAGGATTCAGCAGAGGAGAAGCTGACTTCCTCCGCCAGGGCGGAGGGAAGGGCGGTGGTGCAGAGGGCGCCTGCCAGCAGCAGGGCGCAGAGTCTGGAAAAATTCATAAGCGGTCGCTTTCTCGGAACCGGGAAAAGCAAGCCTCCTTTCGTAACGGGGAAGGGGAAGGTGTGCGTTATCGTTCTGCCAGCTCCAGCAACTTGCGCAGCCGGTGGTTCAGGCAGGATTTGGAGACCGGGGGCTGACACAAGTCGGCCAACTGGACCAGGGACAGCTCCGGGTGAGCGCAACGGAGCGCGGCGGTCTGCTGGAGCTTTTCCGGCAGCTGCTCCAGTGTGCCCCGGGCCTCCAGAATGTGAATGGCTTTGATTTGGTTCTGCGCCGCCTCGACCGACTTTTCCACGTTGGCCACGTCGCAGTTGTACTGGCGGTTGACGCCGTTGAGCAGGTTCTTCTGCTGCCGGGCGGTGCGGACCCGCTGGGCGCACTCCGGCGCGCCGATAGTGGTTAGAAAGTTGGAGATGGCCTCGCTCTGTTTAAAATAGGTGATGTAGTTGGCCTTCCGGGTGGTCTCCCGGGGGTATTGGTGCAGCTCGGGCATCAGGGCCTGGAACTCCCGGTGGACATACAGGTGACTGGTGGCGATCTCCAGGTGGTAGCCCTTTTGGGGGTCGGTGACGCTGCCCCCCGCCAGGAACGCCCCCCGGCAGAAAGCCACGTAACAGCAATGCTCCTCCAGCACACCGTAATTGATGTGGTGGGTCATCAGGCCCTCCCGGCTATAACCGTAGCGGTCCAAAATCTGCTGGATGTGATCCCGGTCCGTGATTTGGAAGGACAGCTTGCCGCCCTCCCCCGGCTCCGGCTGCTGGTCGAAGCCAAAGCCAAAGGCCGCCTGGAACAGCCGGGGCAGCCGGTCTCCAAAGACCCGGGACTGGGTGGTGATGCGGATGCCAAAGGGGGAGAAGCTGTTGCAGAACAGCAACACGCCGTAGGCTTCGGCCTGAGTACAGCAGGGCCGCTCCAGTGCGGCCTGACACAGCTCTGTTTTTACATCGGAGGAAAACGACATGGAGGGTACCTTCTCTAACAGTGATGTAAGTGTGTGCCGGGAGGGGCGCTCACTTGCGGTCCCTCGTCATGTCCCGGTGGTGTTCCCGGACGGCGTAGCCCAGCTCCGCCACCTGTTCCGCAATGGCGTGGCACATAGCCACGCTGCGGTGCTGCCCGCCGGTGCAGCCCACGCCGATGATGAGCACAGTTTTCCCCTCCGTGGCGTAAAGGGGCAAAAGAAACTCCAAATTTTTGCGGCATAGAGCCAGGAACTGATCGGTTTCTGGGTATTTCCAGAGGAAATCGGTCACCGGCTTGTCCAACCCGGTGAGCTTGCGCAGCTCCGGCAGGTAGAAGGGGTTGGGCAGGAAACGGACATCCATCAGCAGGTCGGCCTCCAGAGGAATACCGTACTTGTACCCAAAGGAGAGGATACTGATTTCCAGCCCGGCGTTTTTGGGGGTACCAAACATCTCCAGCAGTGTGTTGCGCAGCTTGCTGGTGGAGGAAAAGGTGGTGGAGTCGATGAGGTAGTCCGCCTGCTCCCGCACCTGGGAGAGCAGCCCCCGCTCCTTCTCGATGGCCTCCGCCAGGGAGAGATCGCAGGCGGTGCAGAGCGGATGGGTGCGGCGGGTCTCCTTGTAGCGCTTGATGACCGCCTCGGTGGAGGCTTCCAAAAACAGCAGCTTCACGTCGCAGCCCATAGCTTTCATCTCGTCCAGGGCGGCGAAAAAATCGCTGAAATCCGCGCCGCCCCGGATGTCGCTGACCAGGGCGACTTTCTCGTAACGTTTGCCGCCGCTGCGGCAGACCTCGGCAAAGCGGGGCATCAGCACGGCGGGCATATTGTCCACCGTGTAGTAGCCCGCGTCCTCCAAAAATTTGGCGGCCTGGCTTTTCCCCGCGCCGGACAGACCGGAGATGATGATAAAGTGCATAAGAACCTCCGATGTGGTATTGGTGAGCTATTAGCTGTTAGCTAATAGCAATTCACGGCAGCCGCTTGATCTCCAGCTCCAGGGAAATGCCGGTTTTCTCCAACACTGTGGCGTGGATCTGCTCGGTCAGGGCCAGCACATCGGCGCAGGTGGCGCCGCCCACGTTGATGACAAATCCGGCGTGCTTGACGCTGACCTGTGTACCGCCCACGGTCAGCCCTTTCAGGCCGCACTGGTCGATGAGGGCGGCGGCAAAGCCGCCCACCGGGCGCTTGAAGGTGCTGCCCCCGCTGGGGTACTCCAGTGGCTGCTTGTCTCGGCGCTTCTGGTTCAGTTCGTTCATCCGCTGGCGGATGGCCTCGCCGTCGCCGGGGCGCAGCTGGAGGGTGGCTCCGGTGATGATCTTCGTCCCGTCGGTGAACGCGCTGGTGCGGTAGCCAAAGCCCTGCTCCTCTCCAACGAGACAGCCCTGCGTTCCATCCAGGGTGACGAAGCGGGTCTCTGTGACCACGTCTTTCAGCTCCCCGCCGTAGGCCCCGGCGTTCATCACCGCGCCGCCG
Source organism: Clostridiales bacterium (assembly GCA_021203685.1). Lineage (GTDB taxonomy): Bacteria > Bacillota > Clostridia > Oscillospirales > Oscillospiraceae > Onthomonas. The sequence continues at coordinate 6,698 of JAJQAS010000213.1, forward strand.
CCCAGGGTGCCGGGGATGCCAGAGGCAAACTCCAGCCCGGACAGCCCTTCCCGCTGGGCGAAGGCCGCCAGCTTGGACAGCAGCACTCCCGCGCCGCAGCGGATGCGGTCGCCTTCCAGCCGTTCCAGGGTGTTCAGCCCGTCCAGCAGCTTGAGGACAAACAGCTCCATCGGCTCGTCCCCGCACAGCAGATTGGTCCCGTTGCCCAGAGGAACAGGGATAATGTCACATTCATTGGCGCAGCGCAGAGCGGTGAGCAGTTCTTCTTCGCTGGTGGGGAAAGCCATCAGCCGCACAGGGCCGCCGATGCGGAAAGAGGTGTGGCAGCGCATGGGTTCCTGCTCCCGCAGAGCCATACCGGGGCAGAAATGGGTCAGTTGCTGGTGTAATTTATCAAAACGGTCCATAATTGGCCTCCGAAATGGTTCAATCTTTATCCTGTCAATCATATAGAGCCGTAAAAAGTCTCTACGTGCGCAGCAAGTCCGCCGGTTTGCCTCTCTGGCGCGCCGCAGCCGCACAACAATGTCATTATAACATAACAGAACTGCAAATAGAATAGTTTATTTGTAAATTTTTCGATGGATTCGCCTCTGGAGCCTTGGAAAACGGATGAATTGTAAAATCCAGGCAGTTTTCGGCTGCTGCTATGCCGAATTATGCGGCAGCGCCTTGACGGTTTGTATTTCGTAGTATACAATAAGGAGCATCATCCACAGGCTTGACAGGAACGAGAAACAGAAAAATGAGACAGAGAATTTTTGAAATCATCGAAAAATCAAATGGAGCTGACAGACTGAGCTCGATCTATGATTACAGCATGATGGCAGTCATCGCTGTCAGTCTGATTCCACTGGCGTTCAAGGAGACAACTCCCATTTTTAGTATTATTGACTATTCTGCGGCCACCCTTTTCTCTGTGGACTATTTCCTGCGCTTGATGACAGCGGATTTCAAGATGAAAAAAAAGGCGGCATCCTTTTTCCTTTATCCGTTCACTCCGATGGCCCTCATCGACCTGCTGTGCATTTTGCCGACGTTCACCGCCCTGGCCGGTGGGTTCCGACTTCTCAAACTATTTCGTCTGTTCCGTACCTTCCGCGTTTTTCGCACTCTTAAACTGTTTCGATACTCACGAAGCATCGACATCATTCTAAACGTGATTCAAACACAGAAAAATTCTCTGATTGCCGTGGGCACGCTGGCTGTGGGATACGTTTTGATCTCCGCACTGATTATTTTCAATGTGGAACCAGACACCTTTGACACGTTTTTTGATGCCATTTACTGGGCAACGGTGAGCCTGACCACTGTGGGCTATGGAGACCTTTACCCTGTAACAGCTGTGGGGAAAATCGTTGCCATGATGTCCTCTTTTATCGGAATTGCCATCATCGCCCTTCCATCCGGTATTATCACTGCGGGATATATGGCGGAGCTGTCAAAAAAGGATTGATCCTGTCACCCAAAAGGAGCTGCTGCCCATGAAATACAACGTGATCCGCTCCTCCCGAAAGACCCTGTCGGTCCAGGTGGACGCCAAAGGCGTCACCGTCCGCGCCCCGCTGCGGATCACGGACGCCCAGATCCGGGCGTTCGTCGCCAAAAACCAGGCTTGGATCGAGAAAAGTCTGGCCCAGTACGAGGCGCGGCGCGCCGCCCTGGCGGAGCTGCCCCTGCTGACAGAGGAGGAAATTCGCGCCCTGGCGGACCAGGCCCTGAAAGTCATCCCGGAGCGGGTGCGGTATTATGCGCCGAAGGTCGGTGTGACCTATGGCCGCATCACCATCCGCAACCAGCGTTCCAAGTGGGGCAGCTGCTCCGGCAAGGGCAACCTGAACTTCAACTGCCTGCTGATGCTGGCCCCGCCGGAGGTGCTGGACAGCGTGGTGGTCCACGAGCTGTGCCACCGGAAGGAGATGAACCACTCCGACCGGTTTTACGCCGAGGTGCTGCGGGTGTTCCCCGACTACTGGAAGTGGGACAAGTGGCTCAAGGAAAACGGCGCGGCGCTGATGTACCGCATGACGGGCTGATGTGATGAGCTGTTAGCGATTAGCTGTTAGCCGTTGGTCAGGTGCTGCCTATCAGCCCAAAAGGAAGCTGAGAGCGAAACTATCCGTTTGTAAAGGAATGCAAACGGTAAACGCAGCACACATTGCCAAGGATCGGTAACTCAAAATAACCTGGAGATGAATAGAAAATGGAACTGACAAAGCGCCCCCGCCGTCTGCGGGGCAATTCCTCCATCCGCCAGATGGTGCGGGAGACCCGGATGTCCCCGGAGAGCCTGATTTACCCAGTGTTTTTCGTGGAGGGAGAACAAATTCAACGGGAGATCCCCTCCCTGCCCGGCCAGTACCACTGGTCGGTGGACAGGGTTCCCGTTCTGGTGGACAAGTGCCTGGCCCACGGCGTCAGCCGTCTGCTGCTCTTTGGCATCCCCGACCACAAGGACGGCTGCGCCAGCGCCGCCTATGACCCGGAGGGCATCATTCAGCGGGCCATCCGCGCCATCAAGGATTATTGCCCGGAGATGTTCGTCGTCACCGATGTCTGCATGTGCGAGTACACCGACCACGGCCACTGCGGTATCCTCTCCGGTCATGAGGTGGACAACGACAAGACATTGGAGGTGCTGGCCCAAATCGCCCTGTCTCATGTGGAGGCGGGAGCGGATATGGTGGCCCCCTCCGACATGATGGACGGGCGCATCGCCGCCATCCGCCGGAAGCTGGATGAGCACGGCCACCAGACCACCCCCATCCTGTCCTACGCGGCGAAATACGCCTCTGCCTTTTACGGCCCCTTCCGGGACGCGGCGGGCAGCGCCCCCGCCTTTGGCGACCGCCGGGGCTACCAGATGGACCCCCACAACGCGAAGGAAGCCTTGAAGGAGTGCGATTTGGACGTGGAAGAGGGAGCGGACATCCTGATGGTCAAGCCCGCTCTCCCCTATCTGGACGTGCTGCGCCGGGTGGCGGACCGTTACGACCTGCCGGTCTGCGCCTACGCCGTCTCCGGCGAGTACGCCATGGTCAAGGCAGCAGCAGCAGCGGGGCTGATTGACGAATACCGGGTCATGTGCGAGTCCGCCGTCTCGGTCTACCGGGCAGGGGCGGACATCCTCATCACCTACTACGCCCTGGAGCTGGCGGACGCCATGCGGAAAGGAGACATCGGCTGATGGATTCTCATACTCTCTTTGAACGGGCGGTAAAAGTGCTGCCCGGCGGGGTCAACTCCCCGGTGCGGGCCTGCAAAAACGTGGGCTGCGAGCCGCGTTTTATCGAAAAGGCGGACGGCTCCCACATCCGCGACGTGGAGGGCCGGACGTATATTGATTACATCGGCTCCTGGGGTCCCATGATTTTGGGCCACAACTTCCCGCCGGTGGCCCAGGCCGTTCAGCAGGCCGTGGGCAACGGGTTATCTTTCGGCGCGCCCTGTCAGGCGGAGGTGGACATCGCCGAGCTGATGGTGCAGATGGTCCCCGGCCTGGAGATGGTGCGCATGGTCAACTCCGGCACCGAGGCGGTCATGTCCGCCCTGCGGGTGGCCCGGGGGGTGACGGGCCGCACGAAAATCATCAAGTTCGCCGGGTGCTACCACGGCCACAGCGACGCTATGCTGGTCAAGGCCGGTTCCGGCGCGCTGACCGGCGGCAGCCCCGACTCCAAGGGCGTCACCGCTTCCACCGCCGGGGACACCCTGACCGCCCAATACAACGACCTGGACAGCGTGGCCGCCCTGCTGGAGGCCAATCCCGGCCAGGTGGCGGCGGTCATTGTGGAGCCGGTGGCCGCCAATATGGGGGTCATCCCACCCCAGAAGGGCTTTTTGACGGGGCTGCGGCAGCTCTGCGACCAGAGCGGCGCGCTGCTCATCTTCGACGAGGTCATCACCGGGTTCCGGCTGGCCCCCGGTGGCGCGCAGGAGTACTTCGGCGTTCGAGCCGACCTGGTCACCTACGGCAAGATCATCGGCGGCGGGATGCCCGTGGGAGCATACGGCGGCAGCCGCGCCCACATGGAGCAGGTCGCCCCCTGCGGCCCCATCTACCAGGCGGGCACCCTCTCTGGCAACCCGGTGGCAATGGCGGCGGGGCTGGCCCAGCTGACCTACCTCCACGACCACCCGGAGGTCTACACCAACATCAGCCAGAAGGGCGCCACGCTGGCTTCCGGTCTCCGGCAGCT
>JAJQAS010000181.1 GCA_021203685.1 Clostridiales bacterium
CATAATGCTTGGGAAACAGGCAAAGACGAATTTTATTAAAAGGCGCTTTCGACAGTGTCTCCATGGTCTCTTCGACCAGTTCATCATTCTGGTGCGCCAGTGCGTAAACAGTCGTGCCGAAAGGATGGTAAACCGTACCATCTTCATACGAAAAATGCTGTCCTCTCGCAACTACCATCCCGTGTCCTTCACCAGGAGCGACCTCTACCGTTCCCGATGCTGTGATACAGCCGCTCACATGGTAAACATAGGTTCCCGCAGTTTTGGGCAGAAAACGAACCTTGTATTCTCCGTCTCCCGCATAAAAGCCTTTCACTGAAACCCTGTCACTGCCGCACGAAATTTCAACAGTCAAATCAACGGAGGCATACTCTTCCGTCAAAGCCGGTCCTGCAAATACCAGTTCACACATTTCAAATTGTCTCATGTCGATGCTCCACACTTTCCTTTTTTATATTTCAGTTTTGCCCTGCACGATATAGGGTACAGGGCAAAACGAAATTGCACAGAGGCACTGTTATAGTATCATGCTTGATTATCCGATACGGTTTCTTCCAGTGCCGCCCTTCTCTCCTGATTTTCTTTCTTGATCTGCGGCATCAGCTTATCCAGCTTGTAGAAATACAGCATCACCGCAACTGATATACGCAATCATCGGAACCAGGGTATAAAGCATACGGATCATGAGGATCGATCCCTGCGACGTCGTTGCAAGATCCCCGGTATATCCGCTGAGCTGAAGGAGGATGCCCAGGATGCCAGCTCCGGCCGCGTTTCCGATTTTTGTTGCAAGGCCGTTGAGACTGCTCAAGGTTCCTTCCATGCGGCGGATTCCCTTCCATTCATTGAAATCCGCGCACTCGATGATCGCCAACGGCATCAGCATACTGACCGGGACCGTGCCGGCGCCGGTAAACAGATAGCCAATCATAAGTCCCACAAAATTTGCTCCGGCAAAGAAGTTGATCAGATACCCCAGAGCAGAGAGCAGGAAGCCTGCCATCATCAGCTTTGCCACCGAAAGTTTTGAAATCAGTTTCGGGAAAACAAACGGCAGCGGAATGGTAATGATCGTTACCAGGCTCATCATTCCCATCAGGTCTGTATTTTGAACGATATACTTGAAGTAGTACACCATAACGCCCATGTTGGCGATCACGCTGTATACCAGTGTAATGATACAGAGGATGAAGATAAAGCTGTTATTTTTCACTACCTTAAGAATATCCCTGACCTGAAGCTTTTCTGCTGCCACAGCGGATGTTTCCGTTTCATACTGCTCCTTGACAAAGATCATACGGAGAAGTCCATAAGCTGCCAGCGGAACCGCGATCATGCCTACCAGTCTGCTCCATCCAGCCGGAGATGTCGCAATATGTCCCATCGCAATCGGGAACGCAACGTTGAATACGATTGCTGCAAGCATAGCAGGAATACTGCCGTAAGAAGTCAGCTTCACGATCTGCTTTCCCTTAAACGCACGAATCATATACGGGGTCGCATTTGCGGTCAGGAATGTTGTGCAAATGGCATTGGCAAGCACATACATGGCAAAAACCCAGATGTATTTAGCCAATGTGCTGAGGCTTGTCGGCACGGAAAACATCAGCCATGTTGCCAGCCAAAGCCCTACAATAAAGACCTCGTACGGTCTTGCGGTGCCCCACCTCGTTTTTGTCCGGTCAACGATAAATCCTGCGAAAGCGTCTGTTACGCCATCCACGAGCTTGCTGAGTACAAGAATCAGGCTGACGGTAGCCGGTGCCAGCATCAGGGTGTCTGTACAATAAACCATCAGGTAGCCCATGACCAGCACGGTGATGGTTCTGGATACGGTGCTGCTCGTCCAGATAATTACCTTACCGGCGCCAACTCGATCTTCCTGATTCGCTTTTGCTTTTTTGCTCATTGGTTTCCTCCTTATTCCTCCGTATAATAGCTGAGCTTTTCTTCATCTTCCGGCGCGCAGACCAGCTCCGTAGCCCTGAACACATCCTTGTTCCCAGCCAGTACGACCAGCACATACTGAGACAAGGTCGATTTCAGATTCAGGCTGTCACCGTCATCGGTCTCCAGATACACATCATGCTTACACTTCTGCGCATCCTTCAGCAGCTCCGAGATGTTGATGCCTTCTTTCAGTCTTTTTTTCAGTCTCATGGTAATCAACTCCTCCATTTTTTGTGTTTATTGGTCAGGTATTCCATACCTTTACGCCCGGTTTTATTCTACGATCACTCTTACGCGGTCGAGGTTCTTGCACTGGGTAAAAATATCTTCTTTCCGGCCGCAGCGCTGGCTTTTTACCCGGATCACCGGAAAATAAGTGCCCGGCTCCGTAAAAACATGACTGCATTCCGCAGTCGCCTTTCTTCCGTCCTCGCTCAGGCAAAGTGTTTCTTCCCCGGAAAAATCATTGGTGCGTTCAAAATCCCATGCAGCCGACGTAATTTTGCCGGAACCTGCCGGAGCCGTGACCGTTGCCGTAAAGGAAACCCGGTCTCCGGCCTTTACTTTTGCACTCTTTTGGCCATCAACATACGCGTTTACCACCGGCTGTAATCCGCCCCGCTCATCTGCGGATTCCGGGACAATTACCTGCCCGTCGGCCACCTCATATCTTGTGCTTGCAGTCGGCGCTATGCCCTGCTCGCACCACTTGGTCAAATCCAGCATGGACTGATGAAGAATGCCGACATAATCGATCTCATACTGAGGATTTGCCATATCTTTCACGCTGTCGTTATGGGTGCAGTTATCATTGTAGTAGAGCCGGAACTGGTCATCCATCTTATCTCCCAGATGCCGTTTTACCGCTTCCCGGTACCAATCTCCATGCCAGGGATACGCGCTCTCATCCAGAAGCGAGCAGTTTGCGATTACCTTTCCGTGTATATCTCCGCTCGGAACACTTCCGCCTCCGGCTTGTGCAATAATGGGGGCGATCAGAATTGGGAGCTGCGGATATTTGGGCGTCCCGTCTTCGTTCCGATACTGGTCGTATACATGATAGGTCTCATCCGGCACCTGATGCCTTTGCAGCGTCTGCATAGCCAGATAATCACTGTTGTCGATCATAATCTCGTCGCCGACCGCAAGCCCTTCCAATGCGTTTCCGGTATCGCCTCCTTCACTGGCGCCATGTACGGTGATCACGCCATTTTCAATGGAATCAATGGCACATTCTTTTCCCTTCGCTTCACCGGAGAGCACCCGAATTCTGCTGTGGAAAAGATACGCATCCTTCGGCAGCGCCTGCTCCATACGAATCTGCGGCGTCCCCTTATTGCCGGTCATAACGTTCCACCAGCTGTTATCCACGTTGGTGTATTCTTTCTCCTCCCGTTGATACGGCAGAAGCAATTCGGAAACCTTCGTTACATGCTGTACTCTCGCCTTCGCCTCGCTGCTTTCGGGATTTGCCCCTTCATATCCTTCCTTCGTCCAGAATTCAGTAAAATACTGCGGATAAATCTGATAGATAAACGGGGCTAACACCATCAGGGAACCATCCCCCATCGTATCGGCTGAAAACCAGCCGCGCTTTGGGAATCCCATTCTGGTGACCTCAGCCAGGACTTCCCGCTGTTCTTCGTTTAACCCGTCAAAGAACTCCCCGCTTCCGCCGGGGGACATATTGTCAATGACACGTGCGATTCCATCTTCTCCAAGCACGCGCATCGCGCGGCACCGCGGTGCAAACACATTCGGCGTTGCCATGGGATTGGCCAGCACATAGGGGGCCGCCCCATCCCAGACGCCATCCGTCATTTCTATACAGCTGATGGTCTTAAAACTTCCGCCGCTTCCGCCAAAGACATAACCGTAAGGCCGCTTCCCCGTTTTATACAGTTTCATGGCCACCTTTCGGCTAAATTCCGCTGTATTGGCGCTTGTTTTGTACAGTCTCGCGCAATCGACTCCAGGAATAAATCCGCCCTGATTGGAAACCACATAATAGGCTCCGTGCGTGATTGCAAAGGAAATCTTGTCGTCTTCACCGGTCAGATGCTCGCTCTCGTGCTCATCCTCCGGCGCCGGAGACAGATACTGAAAAAAGCGATTTTCATAAGCATCCGCCTCCGGGAAATAAAGACAAAACCGACATTCATTGCTGCCGTTCACGTCCGTTCCGCGAAACCCGCCATGCACATAGTAATGTCGGATCGGGAGATCTCTCCACTCCTCAACATCAATGTAGGGGGCCGCATAATAGGAATCTTCAAACGGCTTATACAACTCTTTTTGCTCCATTCATTTCTCCTTTTCCCGTGGTTGTTCGCCCGTTTTTTTGTGATCACATCTTAACTTGCTGATGATATTTTAGTCTGGTAATCGTATTTTGGTATACCAATTTTCTTTGTTGTATGCTATAATTTTCACATCATTTATAAAACATATCGTTTTTTAAAATGGCAACGATTCAGAACCACAGCCTATTTTGACAGGAGGCCCCTTATGAAAAACGACAGACAAACATCTATCTCTCCCCTGCTGAAGCTTTTCTACGAAAGCACCAGCCTCCCCGTCACGGTCTTTGAAAAGAAATCCCTCTGCGAAAGGTACGCGCTGGCGCAGCAGGACTATAATCTTCCGCTGCTGCTGTACTCTTCCCTGTCAGGGGACCTCCCAAACGTCTGGTATGCCTGCACCCCGGAAGAGGTGTATTTCGCCGGAATTCATCTTCCCGGAACGGATACATCCATCATGCTGGGTCCTACGCTTCTTATTGACTGTACAAAACACGAGGCCCTTCGGATCACGATCCGGATTGGAAGAAGGACTGAGGATCTGGACACTGTCCGGCAGTATTTTGACAGTATCCACCCGCATTCGATTGCCGGCATAAAAGCATCCATTCAGCTTCTCTGCCGACTTCTTGATTTGGAAGTCCCAGAGGACATCCCACAGGTGGGTTTTCAATGGAACCTTCCCTACAAAGTCAAAACACGCATCATAGAGGAAGAAGAGGGTTACAGCAATCCGGACCTGGAACACCAAATTCTGACCTGTATCCAACAAGGCGACCTTTCTGCGATAAAAAAGCTTTATCGGGAAGTCATCCTGCCTCTCAAAATAGGAGAACCCAACGATCTTATCTCAATCAAGATTTATATATCGACTGCAAACATGATTGCTTCCCGGCAGGCTATGCAAAGTGGTGTAGATTACACGCGGGCGAACGCAACTTATAACCGATTTCTGGAAAAGATTTTGGTTGCTCAGTCCATGCCCGAACTGACCGAATGTTTTTATGCGCTGATTCAGGAATATACAAAAATGAATGCCGAACTGTCAGAGCTTTCTTCCGGTTCTATCCTGGTGCGGCGAATTTCGCAATATACCAAAAGCCATATTACTGAAAAACTGAGTACCAGTGTTTTTGCAGAAGAATTGGGAATGAATGCCGCCTATCTCAGCACTCATTTCAAAAAAGAAACCGGAAAAACCATTGGGGCGTTTATCCAGGAAGAGAAAATCCGCGAAGCAAAACGGCTGTTACTGGAAAGTGATCTGAGTCTGGCCGAAATCAGCAGTTTTCTGAATTTCTCCTCAGAAAGCTATTTCTGTGCCGTTTTCAAAAAGAATACCGGCATGACTCCTCAAGTCTACCGGCAAGAATGATTTTTAGGGCTGATGATATAAAACTCCCACAGAAAACTTTTTCGATTGCTGTTTTTATTAAGATTACAAAAGTGATAGGCCTTCTCAGCAAGAACTTCTCTCAAAAAAAACTCCGGCAGGCCGCCACACTTTCCTGTGGCGACCTGCCGGTTCCTTGTTACCTGTCAGTATTATGCTGCTCCTGCTGCCTTTTCTGTTCTTCCTGTTTCTGCTCCACTCCCAGAATCGCCTCGACATTTTTCCGGGCGATGAGAAGATCCTGCATCTGTTTTCTGGCTTCCCGGTACTCTGCATAGGCCGCTTTCTTGCTGCTCAGCACCTGGGCGTACTCCTGATTGAGCTGCTTGATGGTGGGGATTCTGGATTTGCCATTCCCCTGGCCGCCAGCGCTGTCAAGCTGATTGAACACCGCCTTTGCCGCTTTGTGAAGGGTGATCTCCTCCCGGTGTTCCTCCAGAAACCTTTTGCTGTACCCGGATTTTTTATAGGCGGCATAGGTCTCCTTCGTCCGGGAGTAGTTGATGATGTGTTTTTTCAGAGCGGCAATTTGTGCCAGACACTGCTCCGCTGATTTGATGGAATCGGAAAGCTCATTGAACCGGGCGGTAGCGGCGTCTGTCTTTTCCACCAGCTCATCGTAGGTGCCGATGTTATGCTCCTTGACGAAGCAGACAGCCTCGGCCATCTGTTGAAGATTGAAATTCTTTGCCCAGCGGACGTAACCGCCGCCCTTACCCTGCGCCCGCTTTGCTTCAATGTCAATCAAGAGCTGGAGCTTCGGCGGCGCTGCGGAAAACTGCTTCTCCTTTCTCCGGCGCTTGGGCTGATGTTCTTTGGCACCAGCGATGACAGCCCGAATTTCTTCTTCCGAGTATCCCTCACCCAAAGACCGCAAACGGATAAAACGCTGCTGGCCTTTTCCTTTCAGCGCTATATGCTTTCCCCGTTTGACTTCATACCCATACTCCTCCAACATCCGCAGGAACTCTTCTAAATCCTCCGGCTTCTGCTGGAGGATAGCGTCGATGGTTTCGCAGATACCGTCCCGGAAGGATGGATTCTTCGGGTAATCCGTCCGCTTTTCCCGTTCACTATAAGGCTTCGGCTCAATGATGGAGAGGCCGTGCTGTACACAAAGCCGGTCACTGATTTTCTGAATTGCCAGATAAGACAGATAGAAGTTCTTGAACTTCCGGCTCCCATCCAACGTAGTGGAATTGAATATGATATGGTTGTGTATATGGGGTCTGTCCGTGTGAGTGGCCACGATAAAAGCGTGTTTACCCTTGGTGAACCGCATCGCCAGCTCATAGCCGATTTGATTGGCCTCCTCTGGTGTCACCTCTCCTGGCTTGAAGGACTGCCGTATCTGGTAGGCGATGACATCATGCTTTTGCCGTCGCCCGGTGCGGTGTTCATACTGCCGCTTGGACAGCATAAACTCCTCATCCACCGTAATAGGGTCGCACTCGTAGGCCGTGACCAAATCCCCCTTCTCCGTCTTTTCCGGGTTCTTGGCGTAGTCTGTCCGGTCATTTAGCGTCTGTGCGATGGTTTTCCCCTTGTTGATGTGCAGGGGGATCAGTCTGGTTGCTGCGATGGGTCTCACCTCCCAAAAGTCAGAATTATTTTTCATCAAATATGGAAATAGAGAAGCAGACGATGGGTATTTTACGCATCGTCTGCTTCACAAATATAAAAACATCTCTGTGCTATTCTTGGGGAAGTACATCTCGGATATAGGCTTTCACGGTGGAATAAACCTTTTCAAAGGTTGGTTTCTCTACATCGCCGGTCAGCCGGAACTTTTCATAGGCGTGTCTCAAATCATCCGGGCGGTTCAGAAAACCTGTGAAATTCTCCAACTTTCTCCCGCTGTTTTCCAATGTCTGCATGATTTCAACGCGGTCAAAAGCGAACGCTTTTGAGAGGTAGTATAAATCTACTACATCTTTGATTCTGCGAAAAACCCTGTCAGTAGAGATTGCAGAAACCTTATCTGCAAGCATTTGTGCCGGAGTAACGCCGCGGAAGCAGAAGCCCTCAATTTCATATAACTGTGTCGGAACAGCAGGACGGTTCACGTCAATATCCATAGAGAACAGAATCTCACCGGTAGAACTGTCCGCCAACTCAAAACCGGCAGAGCGCCCTTCGCCATACATACGGTAGAGGCTCACCTCCAGAGCAATACCGTTATTCGTGAGGGCCTTTTGCAGGGAAACGGTCATCTGCCCGGCAGTCGGTACCGTTTCCGAATACCAGTTTGCGTCAATATCAACCGTGTGCCTGATTTCCTCTGTGTATCCCGCTTCCAGCAGGCAGGCTTTCAGCACCATCGACCCCTTAAAATCAATGGGGATTCCGCTGTCGTATATGGCTTTCATCACCTGATACATCAGTTTTTCTGCTGCTGTCATCATAAGGGTGGCTCCTCAATTTGCATAATAGTCTAATGCCGCCTCAGCCAGTGCCGTAAATCTGTCCTGATACTCTGGAACGACAAACACTCCGGCGAAGCTGTCTCCATTTTTATAATAGTATCGGCTCAATGCCTCAGTAATACCCTGCATATCCAAGATAGCTTCATTGGCGAGTGCGTCTGCTACCGTCCGATTAAAATCGGTGTAGCGCAAGCCGTTTCTCTCCGCTACACTATAGGAGCTGACCTGATTGCCAAGCAAAACGACGCCGTTAAAGCGAGTGGCGGTGTCACTGCCGTAGCCCCACACAAGAAACTCATCGCTGCGTCCGCCGAAAGTGCCCTGGCACATTAGCGCTTCGTCCAGAGCAAAGACAAACGGTTCTCCAATTCGCTCCTGAACCGCCTTGAGCCACGCGATAGAACCCACAAAGCTGCTGCGCTTTGGCAGGTCGTCCTTTCGCGGGTCATACTTAGGCAGCGAGGCTGTCTTTCTGTTTGCAAGGTCAGACTGAATGCGACTTTCCAGCAGGTCAAGCATATATTCAGGCGGCTTTCGCACACCCGTTTCCCAATTTTGAATGGTACGGAATGGAATGTGATACCGTGCGGCAAATTCACTTTGCGTATCTCCCAGACGTGTTCTCATTTCACGAATGTCCATTTTCATCACCCAGCATTATGATACACCCATTGAGTGCATTCGTCAAGGGCGATTTGAAACAATGACCGCCCTTCGGCGACGCGTATGGGAATAATCCTATGCTCCAAGAAAAATATTGATACTAGGACTTGATAAACCCCCAAAGGGCCTCATCCAGCGTGTCCACCACCCCAATCACCCACCCGGCTGCGAAGGGCAGAACGAACGCCACAAATCCCATCACAAGAACTTCAATCGCTTCTCTGCCGGTGCAAATCCCCATCAGATAGCCCAGAACGGCAATCACGAAGCACAGACCGGACAGGAGATAGAAAATCGCGCCTGCAAAGCTGGTCAGAAACACACCCGCCCACTTTGCGATGGTGACAGCCAGCGCCACCGGCAGAGCAACTAACTTCAACGGTAACTTCAATAACGTCATATTCTTATCCCTCCCTTATATTCTGACTCCATTTTACCAGAGCTGTGGCGATCCGCAAGGATGTCGCCACAGCTCTTTTTGTGCGATCTGCACTTCATCGGATAGCGGCCAGCAGTTCCAGTGATTCCTTCTGGTTCAGCCAAATCTCGTTCATGCGCTCTTGTAAATCCCGAATGTCCTCGGCATAGATGTTGCCGGTGGCATTGGCGCGGCGGGCGTACTGATTCAAATTCGAGCTACAGCGCCGAAGAAGGGCGCTGATTTGCCGAGGATAGTCAAAATCTAGCTGGACACAGTACCCATCCAGCGCCATTTTGCGGAGGTAGGCGCTCATGCTGGTGACGCCTACCTCCTCCATTTTTGCCCGGATGCGGGCCTCCTCAGAAGGGCTGACACGGAAGTGCAGCACAACATCCCGGTTCTCTTTATCCTGGCCCATTACAACACTTCCTCCTGCGGCCTGTCGCCCTTCTTCGGCGGCGGCACCTGACTGGACTTCTGCTTCAAATCCGCCAGAACAGAGGGGGCGTTCTTCACTATTCCCTCGTTCCTCTAAGGGCGTGGGATTCTCCGCCAGGTTCAGGGCGGCGTCCAACTCTGCCAGTCGTGCGGACTTCTCCCGCAACTCGGTCTCCTGGGGGAAGGGCTTGCCGATCTCCGCCTTGGCCGCCTCCCGCTGGTTTTCCAGGTTGGCAAGTTGTTCTTTTGCCGTTTTCAGCCTCCCCGGAATCCCGGCCAGCGCGTTGTCGATACGAGTCAGGTTGCCTCTGGCGTCGGTGCCGAGGGTCAGCCGGTGGCTCATTGAGCCTTTCAGCGTCAAATCCACCTCCTGCCGGAAGGAATCGAAAGACAACTCCATCTGGAACCCGCGATAACTGCCTAACGGCATCGGCTCAGCACCCTTGCAATCCCGGCAGGCGGCGAGAATCGCCTCACCCGCAAGCTGTTTTTCGGTAAACCTCCGTCCGTTGACCTCCATCCCCACAAAGCCCTCTTTGGGCAGCGGATGCGCCGCCGCAGTTTGAATGTCAGCCTCAAAGCCCCGAATATAGCCCTGCTGCTTCTCGATTTGCGCCGGAAAGTGCTTCAACAGCCGATCCTCCAACCGGTACTGATTGCTCAAAAAGTCAGCCCACACCACCTTCAACCGGGCCACGTCGATGTCCAAATCCATCTTTTCCTTGATGCGCTCGTCTCCGGCACAGAGGGCCTTCACCTCGGCATAAGACAATACCTGCTCATCCACGTCATCGCAAGAGCGAACCGGAGATTTACTGGTCATAATTTGCGAGATGAACTTCTGCTTGTTCTCCAGCGTCTGCCAGAGGTAGGCGTCGAATGTCCCTTCGGTGACGTAATTAAAAACCTGTACTCTTTTGTTCCTGTTGCCCTGCCGGATGATACGTCCGTTGCGCTGGGCCATATCGGCGGGCCGCCAGCCCACATCCAGATGATGAACGGCTACAAGGCGGTCTTGTACGTTGGTTCCTGCCCCCATCTTCTGGGTGGAACCCAACAGCACCCGCACCTGTCCGGTACGCACTTTGGAAAACAGCGCTTTCTTTTTTGCCTCGGAATCGGCGTCGTGGATAAAAGCGATTTCTTCCGCAGGAACGCCCTGCTCCACGAGCTTTTTCTTGATGTCGTCGTAGACATTGAAGCTAC
>JAJQAS010000158.1 GCA_021203685.1 Clostridiales bacterium
GCCTCCCCTGAAAGGGGAGGAGGGCCGCCGCCGCAGGCGGTGGCGGAGGGGTTTCACGTCGAAACTGAGCAAAAGGGATAGAAATAATCATTCGTTGACGTTTTTGATGACATCATCGGTTTTGCCGGTGGCAAGGTCGATGTACCGCACGAACAGGGAGACCTTGTTCTCCTTGTTCAGGCTGTCCCACAGCAGGTCGGCCAGCTCCCCGGCGGTGGCGGCGGGGATGCCCACCCGCTCCGGCTCTCCCTCGAAGGAGGGGAGGGGGTCGCCGTCGCCCATGTAGGTGTGGAGGAAGCGGCCTTCCCCGGCCACAGGGGCGTCGTACTCGTAGAAGTACCGGCAGCAGCAGGAGGGGTCGCCGTCGGCGCTCTTGAGGATGGACAAATTATAGCTGCCGTCGGGCTTCACCACGCCGGAGATGCGGGGGGTGTAGTTGGGGGCGTCCGGCTCGAAGGTCCGGGTCAGCAGGGCGTGGCGGTAGCAGTGGCCCTCCTGGAACGCCTGCCAGATGGTGTCGGTCTGGTCGCCGTTGGTGACGATGGTTTTGCCGTCGTAGTAGCGGACGGGGTGGTAAATGACCAGGCTAGGGTCCACCATCTTGGCGGGGTCGAACGCCTGGGTGCGGATGCCGTCCTCGGTGACGGCAAAGACCCGGTTGCGGCTGTTCACGCTGCGGCCCATGATGAAGTAGGCGATGACCGCCTGGGTGTTGTCCGCGCTGCGGCCCAGGAGGATGCCCCGGCCGGGATAGGGGTTGTTTTGCAGTTCAGTCAAAATATCCAGTTTTTTCATAAGAAACCTCCCAGTGCGCCCAGGGCGCGAAACAGTCGTAAGGTTATTCAAACATCCGCAGCGCGTACCGGTCCCCGTCAAACTCGTCGAGGATGGCCGCCCACCCCGCCTGGTCGCCGCCGGACTGGGCTTTGCCCTCCTTGGCGAAGGCGGAGACGGTGCGGAACGTCAGGTGGTCGTTTTCCAGCCGGGTCAGCCGGGGGAGAGCATAGGCCCGCTCCGTCACCACCACCAGCAGGTAGTTCCCGCCCCGGTAGTGCTGCTCCAGCCACAGGGCCAGAGCCGCCACGTCGTTGACAGCTCCTTCCGGGTCCAGAGCGATTTTGGCGTTTTTCATCACGAACAGGGTGGTGCGGTCCCTCTCCAGCAGCCGCTGGAATTTATACTCCAGGTGGGCCATGCGGCCCCGCAGCTCCTGCAAGGTCCGCACGATGGCCTCCGGGTCTTCCCGCCCGTCGGGCCGCCGCAGCTGCTCCAGCGGCGTTTTGCCGTGGAAGGACAGGTGGGTGGTCTTGCAGAGGAACATCCCGTTGCTTTGCAGCTCCACGCCGCCGGAGAGGATGGTCTCCGGGTACTCCATGCACCGGGGCAGGTCGGCGTTGCCGTAGACGTAGCACCAGGAGAAGGGGTAGGAGTCCAGCTTGCCCCCCAAATGGTCCCGGATGCGGAAACTGACCTCGCAGTTGAAGCCCAGACTGACGATGGTATCGAAATGCGCGGGCCAGGCCGCCTTTGGCCGGGTGAACCCGTGCAGCAGTCGTTCCAGCACGGTCAGGTGATGTGAACGATGCGGCCTTCCACGGAAAGCCGCCCTTCACAGAATAGGCTCACAGCCTGGGGCAGGAGGACCCATTCCGCCTGCTCCATGATGCGGCGCTGCAAGGTCGCGGGGGTGTCGTCCTCGTTGACGGCTACGGCCTTTTGCAGGATGATGGGGCCGCCGTCGCATTCCTCAGAGACGAAGTGGACGGTGGCGCCGGAGAGCTTGACGCCATATTCCAGCGCCCGCTCGTGGACGTGCAGCCCGTAATAGCCCTCCCCGCAGAAGGAGGGGATGAGGGCAGGGTGGATGTTGATGATGGCGTTGGGGTAGGCGTGTACCAGCTCCTCGGTGAGGACGTACACAAAGCCCGCCAGCACCACAAGGCCGATGTCCAGCTCTTTGAGCTGTTGGGCCAGAGCGGCGGTCATGGCCCGGTTGTCGGCGTAGTCTTTGCGGTTCACCACATAGCCGGGGATGTTGGCCTTCTCCGCCCGCTCCAGGGCGTAGGCGGTGGGGGAGGAGGAGAGCACGGCGGCGATTTCGCCGTTCTTGATCTCCCCTCTGGCCTGGGCGTCGATGAGGGCCTGTAGATTGGTGCCGCCGCCGGACACCAGCACCGCAATGCGCACCATCAGAACAGCACCTCCACACCGGTGTCTCCCGCCTTGACGGAGCCGATGATGAAGCCGTGCTGTCCGGCGCGGACGACAGTGCCCATGGCGAGACCCGCCTGATCCTTGGGCAGGGCCACCACCATGCCGATGCCCATGTTGAAGGTGTTGTACATATCCCGCGTGGGGATCTTCCCAGCCCGCTGGATGATGTCGAAGATGGGCAGCCGGGGGAAGGAACGGGTGTCGATAACGGCGGTCAGACCCTTTTTCATCATGCGGGGGACGTTCTCGTAGAAGCCGCCGCCGGTGATGTGGCTGACGCCGTGGATGTCCACCCCGGCGGCCATCAGCTGGCGGATGGCGTGGACGTAGATTTCGGTGGGGCGTAGCAGCTCCGCGCCCAGGGTGTTGCCCAGCTCGTCGGAGCGCTCATCCCAGCGGTTTTCGATGTCCAGCACCTTGCGCACCAGAGAGAAGCCGTTGGAGTGGACGCCGCTGGAGGTCATGCCCAGCAGCACGTCGCCCTCCTGCATCCGGGTTTCGGGGTCGATGCGCTGGTCCGCATCCACCATGCCCACGGCGAACCCGGCCAGGTCGTACTCGTTCTCCGGGTAAAAGCCGGGCATTTCGGCGGTCTCGCCGCCCACCAGGGCGCAGTCGGACATCTTGCAGCCGTCAGTGATACCCTTGACGATCTGCTCGATGCGGCTGGGGACGTTCTTGCCGCAGGCGATGTAATCCAGGAAGAACAGGGGCATTGCGCCGCCGCAGATGATGTCGTTGACGCACATGGCCACGCAGTCGATGCCCACGGTGTCGTGCTTGTCCATCAAAAAGGCCAGCTTCAGTTTGGTGCCCACGCCGTCGGTACCGGAAACCAGCACCGGGCGCTTCATGCCGGAGAAATCCGGGGCGAACTGGCCGCCGAAGCCGCCCAGATCCCCCAGCACGCCGGGGATATAGGTGGAGGCGACCAGGGGCTTGATGCGGTCCACCGCCTCGTATCCGGCGGTCACATCCACCCCGGCGGCTGCGTAGGAAGCGGATTTGCTGTTGGTGTTCATGGTTCGGCTTCCTCCTCGGGATAGGTGACAGAGTAGAGCGGTTCGGAACGGAGCTTGGGGATGGGCAGGACGTAGTTGCCGGAGAAGCAGGCGTCGCAGTACCGCAGGTTCAGCTTTTTGGACAGATGTTCCAGCCCCTCCAGGGGCATATATTGCAGGGAGTCCGCGCCGATGAGCTGACAGACCTCCGCCTCCGTCCGGTTGTGGGCAACCAAATTTCGCTCGTTGGGGATGGCCGTGCCGTAATAGCAGGCGTGGACGAAGGGGGGCGCGGTGATTTTCACGTGGACTTCGGTGGCCCCCGCGTCCCGCAGCAGCTGGACGATGCGGGCCATGGTGCCGCCCCGGACGATGGAGTCGTCCACCAGCACCAGGCGTTTGCCTTTGACTACGGCGCTCATGGCGTTGAGCTTGATGCGGATGGACTTCTGCCGCTGGATCTTGCGGCTCTGGATGAACGTCCGCTGAATGTAGCGGTTTTTCACCAGCCCCATGCCGTAGGGGATGCCGGACTCCTTGGCGTAGCCCATGGCGGCCACAATGCCGCTGTCGGGGACGCCCACCACCAAATCGGCCTCGGTGTCGGCGTAGCGGGCCAGGCAGCGCCCGGCCTCCTCCCGCACCACGCCCACCGGCGCGCCGTCGATGACGGAATCCTGCCGGGCGAAGTAAATCAGCTCGAACATACACAGGGCGGACTTGGCGTGGCGCACAGAACACCGGTAGCTTTTCAGCTGGCCGTGGTGTACCACCGCCACCTCCCCCGGCGCGATGTCACGAATGAGGGTGCCCCCCAGGGACTGGATGGCGCAGGACTCGGAGGAGAACACATAGCAGTCCCCAACCTTGCCCACACAGAGGGGCCGGATGCCGTTGGGGTCCCGTGCGGCGATGAGGGTGTCCCGGTCCATCATGACGATGGAAAACGCGCCGATCATATACTCCATGGCGTTGAGCACCGCGTCCTCCAGGGTGTTGGTGCGCAAGTGCTCCCGGACGATGAGGTTGGTGATGATCTCTGCGTCGTTGGTGGTCTGGAAGATGGCCCCCCGGCCCTCCATCTCGGTTTTCAGGGCGGCGCTGTTGACCAGCTTGCCGTTGTAGCACAGGGCGATGGAGCCGGAGGCGTGGTGGGCCACGATGGGCTGGGCGTTGTTGGGGTTGGCGTCCATCAGGTCGTTGGCGTGGCGGACGTGGCCGATGGCGGCGACGGCCCCGGCCATTTTTTGCAGGTCCCGGCTGGCGAACACCTCCGGCACCAGCCCCTTGCCCTTGCGCAGGCTCAAAATGCCGTTGGGGGAACAGGTGGCGATGCCGCAGGACTCCTGCCCCCGGTGCTGGAGGGCAAAGAGGGCGTTATACGTGTCAAAGGCCGGGTCCCGGGAGAAGCTGGGGTCGCTGCCCGCAGGCTCTCCCGGCGCCTGGGCCTTTATGATGCCGAACACGCCGCACTCCTCGTGCAGCTTGTCGGCGTTTTCCGGTAAAATGGCGTTGTGGTTCATGGTTCCTCCCAAACGGGGCGAAAGCGAGGACGGGCTGGTCATGCCTCCCCCATCAGGCGGCGCATGACCTCCTGGTAGGCGTCCTCCACGTTGCCCATATCCCGGCGGAAGCGGTCCTTGTCCAGCTTCTCGTGGGTGTTCTCGTCCCACAGGCGGCAGGTGTCGGGGCTGATTTCGTCGGCCAGGACGATCTGGCCCTCGGCGGTCTTGCCGAACTCGATCTTGAAGTCCACCAGGTCGATGCCGATGCCCTTCAGGTAGGACTTCAGGAAGGCGTTGATTTTAAAGGTGTAGTCCTTGATGAGGTTCACCTCGTCCCAGGTGACCAGTTTCAG
This sequence comes from Clostridiales bacterium, assembly GCA_021203685.1. Classification (GTDB taxonomy): domain Bacteria; phylum Bacillota; class Clostridia; order Oscillospirales; family Oscillospiraceae; genus Onthomonas. The sequence continues at coordinate 5,074 of JAJQAS010000158.1, forward strand.
CGCAACGGCGTGGTAGGCGTTGAGCAGGGGATCGCCCAGGTCGTCGTTCTTGTAGGAGAACTCGATGGTGGGCGCTTCAAAGACGATGCCCTCCCGCACGCCGTAGTGCTTGGCGAAGGAACCGGCGGAGATGTTGCGGACGATGACCTCCAGCGGGACGATGGAGACCTTCTTCACGGCGGTCTCCCGGTCGGAGAGCTGCTGGATGAAGTGGGTGGGGACGCCCGCCTCGGCCTCCAGCTTCTGCATCATAAAGTTGGACATCTTGTTGTTGATGACGCCCTTGCCCACGATGGTGCCCTTTTTCAGGCCGTTGAACGCGGTGGCGTCGTCCTTATAGTCCACGATGACCACGTTGGGGTCGTCGGTGGCGAATACCTTTTTGGCCTTGCCTTCGTAGAGCTGTTCCAGTTTTTCCATGATGAATCGTTCCTTTCCAAAATCAAAAAGTGGGGATACGCTGCGCTTGGGTTCAAATGTCTGCGGCCTGGAGCCTGGCGTCCTTTTCGGCCACCTGCCGGGCCATCTCCGCCTTGAAGTCGGCCAGCTTCTCCGCCAGGGAGGGCTCCTCCAGGGCCAGCATCTGGGCGGCCAGGATACCGGCGTTGGCGGCGCCGTTGACCCCCACCGTGGCCACGGGGATGCCGGAGGGCATTTGCACGATGGAGAGCAGGCTGTCCAGCCCACCCATCATAGAGGTCTTGATGGGAACGCCGATGACGGGGAGGGTGGTGTAGGCGGCCAGCACGCCGCCCAGGTGGGCGGCCTTGCCCGCCCCGGCGATGATGACGCCAAAGCCCTTTTCGGCGGCGGTGGAGGCGAAGCGCTCTGCCGCGGCGGGGGTGCGGTGGGCGGAGATGACATGGACCTCATAGGGAATGCCAAATTGTTTCAGCTTGTCCACAGCGTCCTTCATGATGGGAAGATCGCTGTCAGACCCCATGATCACAGCAACTTTTTTCATTGAAAAAACCTCCTGAATGATATTGTAGGGGAAGCGGGCGGCTGCGCGGCCATTGTTACGGTGCGCCGCCGCAAAAAAACAAGCAGAGTGGAACTTCTGCCTGCTTTGGTTCATAGGATAGACTGATAGAAGGGAAAGAGGAAACGGACAGCCGCCACGCCGACAATGCACCCGCTGCGCTGCACATTCGCCATAGAACAACCCCTCCAAATCCTCGTTTGCAACTAGTTTATCCCAAAAACAGCGGCTTTTCAAGGGGAGAGAGGGGGCTTTGTTCAACTTTGTACGCTTGAACAACCGCCGCCGAAAAAACGGCGGCCTTGTTGAGCGTTTCGCTTGAAGGGAGACGCCGGACAGGGGAGAGGGCGGCCCGCCGTCAGAATCCGTTGGCGTCGAACAGCTGGGCCAGGTAGCGGCCCCGCTTTCGCCAGTCGGCGGCGGCGGCGTAGGCGGTGCGCCGCCGGGCGAAGGCGGGGCCGTCTTCCTCCAGAGCCAGGGCGCAGGCGCTGACAAATTCGATGTCGAAATGGGCGGTGTACACTACGTCGCCATAGAAAGGTTCGCTGTCCCCGGAGAGCATGGTCACGATGGGGGCGCCGGAGGCCAGGTACTGGTAAAGCTGCTCCGAGGCCAGAGGCGGCGCGGGGTTTCGCTCGTCCAGCAGGGTAAAGCACACGTCAAACCCCGCCAAATACCGGGGCAGAGAGGGGAGGGACTTCTCCCCCAGGAAGAACACATTCTTTTGCTTCCGCATGGCGGGATAACCGGGGTTCTGCCGGGAAAAAGGCCCCACAAAGACGAAGTTCCACTCCGGGTGGGCTGCGGCGGCCTGGTAGGCGGGGCCAAGCTGAGTGAAGTCGTCCACCCGGCCCAGATAGCCGAAGATGGGCTGGGGGACGCGGGACAGATCCGCCGGAGCGGAAGGATAAAAGGCGGCAGCCTGGGAGAACAGGGGATAGTCCACCCCGTTGGGCAGCAGGGCCACATTGTCGTTGTATTGCACCAGCCGGTTTTGCAGCTGCCCTGAGGCGGCAAAAACCACGTCCGCCTCCCCGGCCAGCGTCGCCTCCCATTCAGGGGGGAGCTGGGGCCAGTTCTGGTCGCAGTCGTAGATCAAACCGCCGCATTCCGGCAGCAGAAAGGCCAGCTCCACCTGGTCGGGGCAGCGGAGCCACAGCACTGGCCGGTCAAACCCGTGCTCCGCCATGCACTGGCGGATGAAAGCAGCGTTCTGCCGGCTCCGCCGGGCGATGCGGGCGGGGGCCTCCTCGTTGGCGGGGACGCTGACGGGCAGGGTGAAGGCCAGCACCTGTTCCGCTACCCTGCTGCCCTCCCTGGGGCGGCGCAGACTGGAAAAGCGGGACTGGGCAGGCTCAAAAAACAGCACCTCCGCCTGGGGGAGCCATTGCACCAGGTTGCCGACCCGGTTCGCTCCCTCACCCCAGGGGAGAGGAGAGACACAGATGATTTGAGCCATAGAGCAGCACCTCACAATGCAGGTAAACTTTTTGTAAACGAAACGCAAAATAGAATAGACAAGGGAACTGCCCTGCTGTATCATGACAGCAGTTGTTTTGCCAGGAGGTCACGTATGTTCGCTTTTTTCAGCAGTTGGACGGGAACGTCCTGCTTTTTTTGCAGGAGCACCTGCGCTGCGCGCCGCTGTCCCTGTTCCTCATCCCGCTGACCATCTTCGGCGGCTGCGGTACCATGTGGATCATTCTCTCGGTGCTGCTCCTGTTCCGCGCTGACACCCGCAAGGCGGGGGTGATGGCGCTGTTGGCCCTGTTGCTGTGTTACATCTTCAACGACCTGATTTTGAAGGAGCTGGTGCAGCGGTCCCGGCCCTTCTGGGTCATCCCGGAATTGACCACCCTGGTGGAGCAGCCCACCTCGTATTCCTTCCCGTCGGGCCACGCCTGCTCCTCCTTCGCGGCGGCTCACACCTATTGGATGGGCCTGAAAGAGCGGCGGTTCCGGTGGCTGCGGTGGGTGACGATGGCGCTGGCGGCGCTGATGGCCTTCTCCCGGCTCTACGTGGGGGTGCATTACCCCACCGACGTGCTGGCCGGGTGCCTGGTGGGGTTCGTGGGAAGCGGCATTATCTGGAAGCTGCTCAACCGACGCTATGACGCGCTTGTCAGCCGTTAGCTTTGCGGTTCTTTGCCCTTACGCGCTGCGTTGCTGTTTGCATTGTTTTCAAACAGGGGAGTTCGCGCTCACTTTCCTTTTTAGCAGTGCGATTTGAACTGGTAGAGCCGACTAACAGCGAATGACTAACAGCTAACAGCTCACCTGCGGATACTCGCTGCACAGCAGCCGGTAAGGCGGCTCGTCCTCCTCAATGGCGGGGAACCGCCCGGCGGGCGGGTTGAAGCGGTTGTCGGTGTTGTCGTCGTTGCACTGGCTGACCTCCCCCAGCAGCACCGCCCCCGTCCCCGGTTCCACGGAGAAGTCGTGGTACAGCCGCTGTTGGATGTGGATGCTCTCGCCGGGGGTCAGCTTGATTTGCGTCCCGGCGGGGACAGTAAAGGCGCGTCCGTCACAGTGAACGGTCACAGGGCTGTAGTAGTCAATCTCCTCATCGGGGAGGGAGTTGTACACCCGGATGAGGACGTTGCCGCCGCCCCGGTTGATGATGTCCTCGGTCTTGTACCAGTGGAAGTGGTTCAGGGAATACTGCCCCTCTTTCAGATAGAGCAGCTTTTCCGCGTAGACCTTGGGGTAACGCTCCGACATGGAACGGTTTCCGTTGCGGATGGTGATGAGGGAGAAGCCGATTTTGTTGAAGTCACCGCTGCCGTAGTCGGTGATGTCCCAGCCCAGCATACAGTCCCGGACTTCGTCGTACTCGTGGCCCTTTTCCCGCCACTCCTCCGGGGTGAAGTGGCAGAAGGGCGGGAGATAGCAGTGCTCCCGCGCACACATGGCCTCCATTTCCCGGAGGGCACGGTTGATCTCGCTGCGCTTCATCGTTTACTCCTCACAGCTCAAAGCTGGACGCGCCGAAGTCGAAGGCGTCCAGGTTTTTGATTTGGAACAGGTCAAAGACCGCCTGCTCCAGGGCCTCGTCGTTGACAGGGGCGTAGTTTTCTGCTTTCTGGTCGTCCTTGCCCACCAGCCGGAGGATGGCCACATCGCCCTCGTGGTCGTCGGCGGGCAGGAAGATACCAAACGCCTCCCGGTTGTACTCCACCATGTCCAGCAGCTCATAGGTCTGCACGTTGCCCATCGGGTCCTCCAGGTTCAGCAGGACCCGGTTGTTGTTTGTATCCAGCATCATAATTGGGTTTCCTCCCGTTCTCTCTGGCTGCGTCTGCGGCCCAGGTAGCCCTCTAAAATCAGCGTGGCCGCCACTGCGTCCACGGTTTGCTTTCGCTTTTTGCCCCGGCGTCCGTTTTCTGATAAAATGCGGTGGGCGTCCACGGTGGTCAGCCGCTCATCCCACAGGGTCAGGGGCAGGCCGGTCTGCTCCCGCAGGATGGCGGCCAGCGCCTCACTTTTGGCGGCCCGCTCGCCGCGGGTGTCGTTCATGTTCTTGGGGTAGCCCAACACCAGCTCGTCTACCTGGTGCTCTGCGATAAGGTGCAGCAGCTGCTCCACCACGATTTCCTGTTTCCAGCTGGCGATAACGGTGGTGTACCCCGCCAGCAGTCCCGTGGGGTCGGAGATGGCGACCCCTGTTCGGGCGTCCCCGTAGTCAATGGCCATGACGCGCATGGGCGTTTCCTCCTGTCGTTGTGTGTTCTGCGCTCTATTGTACCATTATCACCGTGGGTTTGTCCACCGGAAATTGGCTTTTGGGTGAGAAAAACACGCAAAAAAGTGTTGACAACCGCCGGGCAGCGTGGTATAGTAAATCCACCTGCGGGAAAGCGGCTTTGTTGTCGTGGGTTTTTAGCCCATGCGCTCCCTTTCCAGGCCCCAAGCAGACCAACGCAGGGAGGCAGACCAGATTGCCGAACCCCTCTTAACGATATAGCCGCAGGGATTTCCTGCGGAAATTTGCGCCGGAGTTCGACAGTATCAGCCTGTTTCAGGGCAAGCTGCCGGAAGTCCGGCGTTTTTGACGCTCCGAAACAGAACCACAAACCTAAGGAGGTGCCGAATATGGCCAAAGCAAAGGGCGTTGCGCGTGTCAAGATCACGCTCCGCTGCAGCGAGTGCAAGCAGAGGAACTACAACACCATGAAGAACAAGAAAAACACCCCTGACCGCCTGAAGATGAAGAAGTATTGCCCCTTCTGCAAGAAGCACACGGAACACACGGAAACCAAGTAAGTGTGCGATTGACAAGGAATGGTGCGTATCATGGCAAAAAAAGCAAAAGCACCCAAGGCGAAAGTTGACAAAAACGGGAAGGAAAAGAAGCCCAACTGGTTTGTCCGCCGCTGGCGTTCTCTGAAAAACTGGGCCCATGAAACAAAGCTGGAGCTGAAAAAAGTCCACTGGCCCAAGCGGGACGAGCTGTTCAAGGCGTGCGCGTCGGTGCTCGTTTGCGTATTAGTGGTGGGCGTGTTCGTCTGGGTGCTGGACGCGGTGGCCGCCGGGGTCATCAACGCTCTGCTCCACCTGTTCCAGGGCTGAGGTAGACCGACATGGCTGAAACCGCGAAGTGGTAT
>JAJQAS010000074.1 GCA_021203685.1 Clostridiales bacterium
GGCTGGCTGCCATAACCAAGGGGCAAATATTATAGTAACAGAAAGCGGCCTATGCAGAGTACCGTGAGGCCAGAAAACAGATGCAAGACTATCTTATCGCCCGTAAAAATGTGGAGGCAATTTTAGGCGTGGAGCAGGAACAGGAGGAACAGCGTAAGCAGCAGCGACAACAGCATAACACTGACAGGTAACAGTACCCGGTGCGGTGCCACAGCGTTTGTGGTTGCCGCACTGGGGCTTTTTTATATTTAACCACTCCGCCACGTTTTGGGAAAATTAAAAAATTTCCCATTCCTCCTGCTACTGATACATCATCGCAGGCATCCGCACCGTGTCCCTCCCATCATCCGGCATCTTCAAATCTCCAAGCAGCGAGGCATAGGTGATGGCTCGCTTCCCGAAGCGGCCACGGATATCCTCCACAGCGTCTTGCAGATTCTCCCGCGTGATGCGCTTCTGCGGGTCATCGAACAGCGTCAGTTGGTCCGGCTGGCACTTTGGCACCAGGTCGATTGCCCGCACACAGATCGCCCGCACCTTCGTCTGGCGGTTGTACCTCGTTTGAAACAGGTGGAATGCGGCGCTTGCGATTTCTGTGGGGAGCTGCGTTTTTACCGGCAGTTTGCACTGAAATTGACTGCCGAACAGGTCATTTCCCCGAATGTACACTTGCACCCCGCTGGCAGAGAGGTCATGCACCCGCAAGCGGTGGCCAACGTCCTGGCTGAGTTCAAAGATGACCTTCCAGACCTCCTCGTCGTTCTCCAGGTCGGCAACACAAGTGATACCGTGACCGACGGATTTGACCGGCGAAACAAAATCCCGGTGCATGACGCGGGAGGTATCCATTCCCGCTGCATATCTCCACAGGGCCAGCCCGTTCACGCCGAGGAGTCTGCGCAGGAACTCCGGGTCGGTGGCTGCTATGTCGCCAATCGTGTGAATCGCATACTTTTTCAGTTTTTTCTCCGTGGCCCGCCCCACATACAGCAAATTGGATGCCGGGAGGGGCCACACTTTTTCCCGGAAGTTCTTCTGGGTGATTTCAGTTACAGCGTCCGGCTTTTTCATATCGCTGCCCAGCTTGGCGAAAATCTTGTTGAAAGAGACCCCTATTGACACCGTAAGCCCAAGCTCCTCCTTCACCTCTCGGCGTATCCGCTCGGCGGCTTGCCTTCCATCCCCACAAAGCTGCTGGCTGCCGGTGATGTCCAGCCAACATTCATCCATCCCATACGGTTCCACCAGGTCGGTATAGCGCTCGTAGATGGAGCGGGTCAGCTTGCTGTACTTCAAATACTGGTCATACTGGGGAGGTACGACGATGAGGCCGGGGCAGAGCTGCCTTGCCTCCCAGTTCACCATGCCGGTTTTCACGCCGGCCCTCTTTGCCGGTTCTGACTTCGCCAGTACGATACCATGCCTGTCCTCCGCGGAGCCGCACACAGCAATCGGCTTTCCGCGCAGCGAAGGGTCAAGCATCACCTCGACGCTGGCATAAAAACAGTTCAGGTCGCTGTGCAGGATCGTTTTATCTGCCATTTTCCAAGCCACCCCTTGACAAAGACGAAAAGTTGAACTACAATAATTATGCAATCTAATTTCACATCAAAGATTATACGCATTTGAATTGCACTTGTCAAGAGAGAACTGTGCATTTACTTTTCACACAGAGGAGGCAGTTATGAAGTTCGGGGAAAAAATCAGAAAGCTGCGCCGGGAGAAAGATCTGTCGCAGGCAGAGGTGGCGAAGGCCATCGGCGTGTCTTTGCGCACCTATGTCGGCTATGAAAAGGGAGACCGCTATCCCAGGCACAGGGAGGTTTATGCGACGCTGGCCCAGTATTTCGACGTAGACCAAAATTATCTGCTGACCGAGGATGAGGAGTTTGTTCTGGAGGCGGCGGGGCAGTATGGCTCCAGAGGAAAGCGCCAGGCGGAGCAGTTGGTGACGGAGCTGTCTGGCCTGTTCGCCGGCGGCGAGTTGTCCGAGTCGGACAAAGACGCTGTGATGATCGCTCTGCAAAAAGCCTACTTCGATTGCAAGAAGGACAACAAAAAATACACCCCCAAAAAATATCGCAAGGACGAGGCGCAGTCCGGTTAATGGAACGTTGCTTGTGATACGATAGAGATAGGGGGTGCTATGCTGCTATGGACTCAATCGGTATTTATCAAAGAGCGACTCGCCTTGTCAGACAGGCTGGGACCAGGGACGCGGAACAAATCGCCAGAGAAAAGGGCATCAAAATCTATGAGGAGCCAACCTTTGACCGGCTGCTGGGGATGTACACCTTCCGGTGGAACCACCGCATGATTTTCCTCAATCCACGGATGGACCCCTATTTGCGGCAGATGGTCATTGCTCACGAACTGGGGCATGACTCCGAGCATCGGGACCTTGCCAAAGCGTCCTCGGACGGGCTAAAAGAGTTTTCCCTGTTCCGAATGGCCAACAACACAGAATATGTGGCCAATGCCTTCGCCTCTCACATCCTGCTGGACAACGACGAGGTGTACCGCTACGCCAGGGAAGGGTATGACGTTGTCCAGATCGCGCAGTTGCTCGGCTCCAACATCAATCTGGTGCTGATTAAGATGCAGGAGATGAACAAGCTGGGGTATGATTTTAACGTCCCCTACGACCCGGACAGCCGTTTTTTCAGAAAGATACAGGAGTAGGAGGGATTGTGAATGGAAATAACTGCCGAAAATGCAATCAACTACTGGAAGCTGGACAAAGCGTCCCTCCGGTTTTATTATTATGCCTTTATTGACACAGGCGAATATCTGGCAGACCAGTTGTTTATAAAACACGAGGTCAAGGTGAATTTTGGCAAGGAATTCTGCAAGGAGGGTGCAAACTATCGTGTCATCTTTTGTAGAGTAAAAAAGCAGGACGAGAACGAATTTCTGGCAGCACTGGCGGAACTGAACAGGAAAATGCTGTTGCTGGGTCACATAGATTATCCTGCGTTCTGTGCGAACATCAAGAAGGAATTGCCCATTTAACAGTGGCCAGAGTAGGAGGTGCACCGCTATGAACGATAGTAAGGTCTATGTGGATGTCGTGGTCAGTTTCCGCAAGGACGGCGTCATGATCCCCCGGCTTATCATCTGGGAGGACGGACGCCGATATGAGATTGACCGCGTGACAGATATCCGGCAGGCCGCCGCGATGAAGGCTGGCGGTCAGGGAGACCGGTACACCATTATGATACATGGGAAGCGGAGTTACCTGTTCTTCGAGCGGAGCAGCTCGCTGGCTGGGAACAACATCGGGCGATGGTTCGTGGAGAGGAAAGTGGCGTGAAAGGATTTAAGAAACGCGGAAAAGAGTGGGCGAACAGTACCCACTCTTTATAATTTGAACATCTTAGTTTTCAGGAAAGAGAATATTACCGAAATTAAATAGTTGCGAATTGAAAGCAACAAAAATACGATTGCATAAGTCATTGTACCTTTGTGTTCCTTTGAAAACACCTGCATAGCCAAGTAATGTCTCTCTAACTTCATTCCGCAATCGATACATTTTGGCTGGCAAGAACCCTTGGAGATTGTTTTTATCTTCTACGCAAAAAACAACCATTTTATTGTACGGATTGATTCCCAGCCAATTAACAAGTTCTTGCCACCACATTTTGTCAGTCATCCCCATAGACATTCCAAATATACAGACAACACGACTATCTTGTAGAATTTTCTTTACATGGTCAATTTTTTGCTGTTCAGTGCTTTCAATCATCTTCTGTTTAGTAAACATATTCAGGAAATCTATATCAGCTTTCAAAACATTGTTGTTTATCTGATCTGAGTCATTAACTCCCAATATCATGTCCGCTTCTAACGTACCGTGAATATGTACCACTGAACCTAGCTTATTATTTACAGTATTTCCACCATTTTTATGCGTCCCAATTAACGGATTCACATCTTTTGTTATGTTTACAATCTGATTCAGAGAGTTAGTGTAATTAAAGCAGACAAAATAATACTGAAATCTCTCTGCGCTATATTTGGCATATGTCTTTTGAAGTGAATCTTGATTTGCTTCAGGTAAATCTTGGGAAAATATTGTCAAACTCTTGACCATTTCTGCTGCTATTTCAGCCTCTTTTCCAAGAACAGATATTTGTCGTTGTTGAATCTCCAAATATTCTAACAGTTTCAAATCCAGTTCATCTTTGTCTTCATAGAACTGATTTATAATATCTTGTGTTATTGTATCCTCTGGAAGCAAACACAATTTTCTTCCTAATTCTGCTTCTAAATCGGCCCATCTCAACTCATCTGCTGTAAGCCAGCCCCTGATCATATTTCCTTTTGAAGCCTTTTCCACAAAATAAGGATAAAAATCAGAATACCTTGTCTTTAATCCTATGTTGATGTCAAACCCATTGCCAACGAAAAATGTTATATTCATCTATGTTATATCTCTCCTAATTTTTCGATTATCGCTTACCCGAAACACTGCTCTACCAATTCCTCCAGCCGGTCCTCCTTGGCCGCTGCTGCGGCGTCCGCCTCAACAAAGTGTGCCGTATTGCCTTCTAGGATTTCGTTCTTCAAGTCTTCATCAAACCCCAAAATGTAATTCGTGGCAATCAGGTAAATGATTCTGGTCGGGGCCATGCCATAGACCTGCTCCCGCAGGATATGACGAACACGCTCCCCATCGTCCGGGTAGAGTTCCTTCATCCGTTCGCTGCGGAACAGCCGCTTCACGATCTCCGTGATGTAAAGGCCGGACTTCATATACAGGTCAGCAAAGGTGTTGGTCGGGTCATCGAAGCAGCCGGGGTTGTTCTCCTCCAGCTCGTCAACCATTTTTTGAACCACCCACTTGGGCGTAAAGATTTGGTTGGTTTTCTGGGGCGGGATGTAGTCGAAAATATCTTCCTCGTGGGTTTCGTCGAAGTAATCAGCAAGTTCGGTTTTCTTTTTCCAGAATTCCGCAACGGAATCATCAAACACCACCTCGTCAAAGAGGTGTCCTGCGAAATACTGTGTCTCTCCGGTATCCGGGTCGGTATAATCACCGCCGTCCCGCAGGAAACGGAAGTCGTCCTCCGTAATGCCGGTCACTTCCAGAAACACAGCATCCTCAGTGTAATCATCGAAGTTGGCAAGGGTCAAATGCCCGTCGCCGTAGGCCATAATAAAGCTGGGGATGGTGCGGGAGAATCCCCGCAGGTGGTCACGCACAGCGTCCTCCATCGTTTTCTTCTCGGACTCAGCCTTGCTCTTTTCCAACTGTTCCACCAACTGTTGCGGTTTTTCCTCCAGCGTCTGTTTGACCGCATCTTGAATCGCCTGATTGAGCGCGGCCTGCGCATCTTCCATTGCAGACGCAAATGCGGCATCGGCGGCAGCCACCTCCGCATCAGTCTCTGCCTCCCGGCGTTTCTTGTCATGCTCAGATTTGGCCATGTTGGTCTTTTGGACAAAATCGCCGTGAATCACATCAAACGTCTGCTCGATTTCTTTTCCTACCTGCTGCTCCAAGCGCTTTTGCTTGCCTTTCTTCACGCCATAGGCATCCGCCGCCTGCGCCGCTGTCTGCTCCACCTGCGTTTTGAGCGTATTCACCATTTTCTTGAACCGGTGTGTGGTTTCTTCCACGGTGCCGCTGCTCTCGACCACGGCGGAGACATCCGGCTGAACCGCCTCCGCTGCCTCCTCGTAATACTTGGGGCCAAACAAGTCCTGTGTCTGTCCAATGACGATTTCCCTTGGGATCTCAACGTCGCCGTGTTCATTCACCGACACGTCCTCCAAATGGTCGAGGGTATCCTTGTTCCGCTTCTTTGGCTCCTCGTGAGCCGGGGTCAGCTTCTCCACGATCTCCCGGACGATACCCGGCGCGCCGAACACGTTGCTGATGTTCTGGAACAGGAAATTGGACATAAACCCACGCCGCACGACTTCCTGGCTTTTCAGCCGCCGGGGGATGGACAGCACCTGAGCCGCATCCAGTTCCACCATCTTGCCCTCGCTGTCCTCACCCAGGACGGGGAAGAAGTTCAGCAACCGTTGGACATTCTTTTTCCTGTCGTCGCCGGTGCCGTGGCCCGCCGCCGTGCTGGGAGAGAGATTGTTGGCGAACTCGTCAAAGATGATCAGCGTCCGGGCCGGGTCAAAGTCAAAGACATAGGCTGTCTCCTTGCGGAGCCGCTGGCCGTTTTTTGTGACAATGCAGGGATTCTGCGCCCGGAACGCCGCCTGCATATAGGAGGACGGGCTTTGCAGATTGCACAGCATCAGCACCCCGCTCCACTCCGGGATGGTCACGCCGACGGTGAGCTGCCCCACGCTGAGCGTGATGGTTTTCTCGTGTTCAGCGATGGCCGCTTTTACCCGGTCATAGGACTTCTTGACCTCTGTATCCTCCTCTGATTTCCCGTCACCGGCGGCAATCACGATTTCATATTCGCGGAACACCGGGTCTGCTTTCAGCAGCTTGGCCAGTGCCTTGACGCTGGCCACCCGATTCAGCAGCCAGAGGGTGTGAGACAGCTCCTGCCGCAGCTCCGGGGTGGAAAAGGGATACTTCTCCTGCGTCACCAGAGCATGAAGGAACTTTTTGATTTCGTCCTCGTGAATAAACTTCCCGCTCTCGTTGGTGGCAAAGAACTCGTTCAGGTCAAAGGCATAGTCCACCGTCTCCTCATCGGAGAGGTCAACGCCCCGCTGAATCTGTTCGTAAATCATATTGGAGAGCTGATAGGTGAACATGGACAGCCGGGGCAGGGCCTCATAGGGATTGTAGTCCTCGCCGCTCCACTGTTCCTTGGCCTCCTGCTCATCGGCATAGGACCAGTTGAAAATCTGGCTTTCCGCAAACTGCTCGCTGGCCAGCGCCTTGAAGGGCGTCCCGGAGAGGTAGAGGGTGTACTTCCGGCTGATGTTGCGGAATGCCCGGTCTGTCCGCAGGGTGTCCACGCCCTCCTGGGCCTCGTCCACGATCAGCAGGTCAAAGTCCATGCCATGCTTCGTTTTTCCGTCCTCATAATACTCTTTCGCCATCCATTTGAGCTTATCATGTGGACCGCCGAAGTAAAGAGAACCTTTCAGCCCCTGTAAGGACTCAAAAGCAATCATGCCCTTCTGCTCGTCCTCCTCCAGAGGAAGCATGATGGAATTATATTCGTCCCTGGACATCACGCCGGGCTTGCCTTTCAGGGCGTCGTTCTCGGAGACGAAACAGTAGGGACGCTGCCAGCCGATGAATTTGCGGAAATCCTCCGCCCAGGAGTTGGCAATGCTGGGCCGGTTGGTGACGATGAGGACTTTACGCAGTCCCATCTGGCAGACCAGGTCGTAAGCGGTCAGGGTTTTGCCGAACCGGGGTTTGGCGTTCCAGAGGAACTCTGTGCCGCCGCGCTCAAAGTACGCCTTTGTTTTGGAGACGGCCCTCTGTTGCTCCGCCCGCAGGTCGTAGGTGCAGCCCTCCTCCTGTTTTGCCATGGACCGGAGGGTAAAGGTGTCGAAGCAGCTTCTGGACGCAGGCCCGTCAATGTGAAACCATTCGGTGTTCGGCTCCCGCTGGACTTTTTTCTCGGCCACCAGATAGTCGTGGAAGTCCCGGTCGGTAAAATACTCCCCGGAACCGTCCTTGTACATGGCGTTGTCCATCCAGGCCAGCGTCCACCGAATGTCAGCAGTGTGGGTCTGCTGGCGGATGCGCTGCTGGATGGTCTGCTTCTCGGTGTAGCCGATTTTGGTCCAGCCATCGTGATAGGTCACGCCGGGAGTGTTGTATGCGTAGATCATGGGAACAACGCGGGAAAAGGATTGGATGTTCACCGGCGCGGCCATCTCAGCTCATCTCCTTCACATGGGATTCAATAAACGCAATTTCCTGTTCGTCCAAGCCATATTTGGCGTAGAGCTGTTGGTCGATTTCTGGGATGGACTTTGACCAGTCGATGTCGGAGGTGGGAGTGAAGTCCTGGAGAGGGACGTATTTCCACTTTGGAGCTGGGTTATGCTGCGTAATTTTCAATATGCCCAACATTGTTCGTGCAAATTTAGACTTGACATATTTCAACAACGCATTTGCCTCAAATTCAGTTTCAAAGCAGCCAATGGAAATAAATGTCTGTGTATGCCCGATAACGGGCTGCCCGATAACGGGCGTAGATAATACTTCACCCAAAGCGCCAGAACCGTTTGCCGCTGGAACAAATACCTTATAGTATTCAAAATTGGTAGGTTCTTTTATATATTCTCGTTTAATCCATTTTGTAACTCGTTTCGCTTTCACTAATCCCAATATTTGAACATATTCGCCAGATACCGGACGCTCAGAAAAGAACACGGAACCATCTAGTTTTTCCAAAACACTGGTTTTAAAGTCATACTTATGACCTTTGCTCAATTTTTCCTCGGCTTCTGGATGCTCTGTATGCATAAGGTCGTTGAATTTGTAAGACTCAGAAGCAAAAATAATAGAAGAAAGACTTTCTTCACCTTTTTCGCTCACTTTTTGCTTAATGCTACGCAATTCGTCAAAAACAACAAAATGTTCGATTGCCCCAAAATCCGTGTTATTGTCATGGTATGTGATGGCAACGCCGCCTTTAATGTCGGTGTTATTAAATACGTCAGAGCTTTTTGCAGTATAATAAAGAACTTTCAAGTGCGGGTCTTGGAGCATCTTTCTGTTCCAATCCTTAGGCGTTGAACCGGCATCAAACAAAAAACGTGCAGGATGAATCATTTCTACCTTGTCTGAAACTTGATATGCACCTTCGAGGAATTTGTGATAAATGGGCGGCGCAAATGTTCTGTTTTCGCCTATTGTCTCATCCTGGTATGGCGGGTTACCAATCACAAAATTGAATTTCATTGCCTTATTCCCCCTCTCTGAGAGCGATAAAAACTCCATGTTCTTTTTGGAACGCCAATCGTAAACCCGGCAGTGGGGCTGCGGTTTGGGCGGCTCCATTTCGTCGGGTTCCAGCCAGTCAGCCAGAGCCGTCTGCGGGTATTCCTCCTCCAGCCAGTCGGCCAGCATGATTTGCTGGCCGACCTCCTCCGCTCTGCAATAGGGGATCGCGCCGGTCAGCCCGTCCATCTGCCAGATGTTCCAGACGATGACGTTCAGAACTTCCTGGCGTTCCTTTGGTGTCGGCTTTCGTTTCCAACGGTCATAGAGATACTCCTCAAAGGTCATCAGCAGGTTGACCCTGGCGATCAGCACGTTGTCGCCCTGAAACTCATAGCCGTATGTGGCCTGGTACGCCCGCAGCGCCCAACGCAGCCATTCTTCCTCGGTGGAGGTGTTTTCCCCCACCACCCGCAGCTTGCGGTCCAGAATACCGATGCGGTTTTCGATGGGGATGCTCTCTCCGGTGGAAACGTCGTAGCGGCTGACCAGATAGGGGGCCTCCCCGCAGGTGATCTCCATCCGCCGGGCGTCCACATAACGCCACCAGCGGGTCTTGCTGAGGAACCGCACCGGCTCCGGCCGGTCAAAGGGGTGTGGGTCGCGCTTTTTGAACCAGGACTCGTCCGCAAAGTCGTTCATCTTTTTGCATATCCACAGCGGGGTAAACACTTCGGCGTGCTGCCGCGTCCGCTCAGACTGCTGTTCCAGGGCTTTTCTGGCCCGGTTCTTGATGACACCGGAGTTTTGCCCGGTAATCAGCTCCGGGCGAATTTCTCCATTCCGCTGGTAGTCCGGCCCCATGCGCTGGTAAGCGTCGGTTGCCCAGAGGATGTTGGTTTTGGTGGTCTTGTCCTTCAAAAGCGGCTCCAGTAGCCCCAGAGCGTTCAGCCGCAATATTTCATCCTGTATGCCAATAATCAAGGCTGCGCCCCCTTCATCGCTTGTCTGTATGAACTGGTTTTATTTTACCACAGATATTCGCAAATTTCCACAAGAAATTGCAGCACTGTTATGAGGCAGGTATACAAAATGATAAATAAAAATGGAAGCGTTCCGCAGGAATGCGTAGTCCATCCCCCACGGGGATGTTCAAAAAAGGGGGTTGGGGATTTCCCCAACGAGTGGGTATTTGGGCCAAATGTGGCACAAAGACATTGCTCGCCAATAGTATCAGGAATTATGCCGGAACAAGCAGAGGCAGCCGAAGGCGTATCTATCTGATACACCTCCGGCTGTGATTGTTGAACTTATCGTGTAATTTTTTTCAGCTTGCCGCTGACCATCATGAATCCGATTCCAGAGAGCAGCGCTGCGATTGCGCCCACAATGCAGGCCACCCCAATATCACCAAACATCATCATCCCAAACAGAACCCCAACAATTCCGACGAGGATGAGTAAAATTCCAATCACTTTCACAATAATTACCTCACAGTTCCCTTTAGGGGTTTAACGTTACGGTTTCGTCAACAAAATAATCGCCAGTCCAGTCTTTGTTGTCATACGCTGTCAACTGAAATTCGATTTCTTCAATTTCGGAGATTCCGTTCTCCTCCAAATCGTCCTCGTACCACGACATGGAACTAAGGAACCTCTGATTAATAGAGGATTTCACTAATAAACTTAACAATTTACTGC